>JAQIBZ010000387.1 GCA_027858815.1 Desulfobacteraceae bacterium | reverse complement strand
TGATCAAACGGAATAAAATCTGCCATTCCTCTTAATCCGCTCAACTTGGTCATCGCTGCCGTTAATGTCGTCTTTCCATGGTCAATATGACCAATTGTTCCTACATTTACATGCGGTTTGGTTCGCTCAAACTTCTTCTTTGACATTTTCCCATCCTCCCAGTCAAAAGGGCTGAATTTGTAATTCAATTCCCCGTTAACAATGAGTCCGTATTTTTAGTCTGTTTTTTACAGTACTTTTAATTGAAGTATTTTGCCCATCCGATACACAGGATGGGCAATAAATCTTCAGGATAACAGTTCTCTAAATTCTTATATAATCGCTGAGTAAGCAAATCCCTACCAGCGGTAATGTGCGAACGCTTTGTTCGCTTCTGCCATTTTATGCGTATCGTCACGTTTTTTAATCGCACCGCCCCGCTCTTCAGCGGCATCCATCAATTCACCGGCAAGCTTTTTAGACATGCTCTTTTCGGATCTTTTTGCCGCAAAATTCAGAATCCAACGAATTGTCAAAGCCACTTTACGTGCCGGTATAATTTCCGTCGGCACCTGATACGTTGACCCACCAACACGACGGGACTTAACTTCCACTTTGGGCTTAACGTTATTAAACGCCTTTTCAAAAATCGTCAGCGGCGGCTCATTGGTTCTCTTTTCAACAATATCAAATGCTTCATATATTATTGAAAGCGCAATGCTTTTCTTCCCGTCTTTCATAATACAATTCACAAACCGGGAAACCAACTCACTGTTGTATTTTGTATCCGGCAAAACTTTTCTTACTGGGACTTCCCTGCGTCTTGGCATCGACTACACCATATCCTTGACTCATTAGTATTCTTACAAATAGCCCCACAAACTACTTGGGACGTTTGGCTCCGTATTTTGATCTTCCCTGTCTTCGGTCGGAGACGCCAAGAGTATCGAGAACCCCCCTGACCACATGGTACCGCACACCAGGTAAATCCTTTACCCTGCCGCCACGGACCAGAACAACCGAATGCTCCTGCAAGTTATGACCGATCCCGGGGATATATGCTGAAATTTCCGTCCCGGTTGTCAGACGGACCCTTGCGACTTTACGCAAAGCGGAGTTTGGTTTTTTGGGTGTCGCCGTATAGACACGCACACAAACACCTCTTTTTTGAGGTGATCCTTGAAGCGCCCGGGCGCTTTTCTTTTTTACGACCCGCTTGCGGCCTTTTCGAACCAGTTGATTAATTGTCGGCATCGTTGTTAAACCCTTGAAAATCAATTTTCGTTATGAATTAAAAAATTACAATATTTAGCTTTAAACTCACTCCATGTCAAGCATTTTATCATCATGCGAAACATTTTCTACTGCAACCGGAATAAAGGCTGCGAAAAGAGCATCTTCACCTGCATATCTGCTAAACATCATCCTTCAATATCTATATCTGGTAATCGGTATTCATCCCTTCCGGTTCCTGCAGGAATCAGCCGGCCCATAATAACGTTTTCTTTTAGCCCGTTTAAGGAATCATACGCACCTGAAATACTGGCATCTGTCAGAACCTTGGTGGTCTCCTGGAAAGATGCGGCTGAAATGAAGCTATCCGTTGACAGTGAGGCTTTCGTAATCCCAAGAATCAATGGTTCACCGGTAGCCGGTGTTCCTCCGTTTTCGAGAATAGCGCGGTTTGTTGCCGCGAACCTGTTTTTATCCACCTGTTCTTCCGGAATAAATTCGGAATCACCGATGGTCTTAATTTTAACCCGGCGCATCATCTGACGGATAATAATTTCAATATGCTTATCATTAATCCGCACCCCCTGAAGCCGATACACTTCCTGAACACCATTTAAAAGATAACTTGCCAGGGCAATATCCCCTTTGATGTTTAATATATCCTGGGGATTGGGACTGCCACCGGTCAGTTGTTCACCCGCTTTTACATAATCACCATCATAGACCCCAACATGTCTTCCTCGGGGAATAAGATATTCTCTTTTCTCACCCGCATCCACCGGGGTAACGGTTACCTTCTGTTTCCCCTTGGTTGGTGTCTTGGCAATAGAAACATACCCGTCAATTTCACTTAATACGGCAGTTTCTTTTGGTTTTCTGACTTCAAACAGCTCCGCAACCCTGGGCAAACCACCGGTAATATCCTTGGTCTTGGTCGTTTCCCTGGGTAGCTTACCAATAATATCACCTGCAGACACATAATCATTTTCTTCAACCATCAAAATAGTGTCCACCGGCAATGCATATCGGGCAGTACCCGAGGGCAGTACCACTGTTTTTCCTTCTTCATTTTTTATGGATATTCTCGGCCGGGCAGCCTCCATCGCTTTTGTATCAACAACGGTTTGGCTGGACTTTCCGGTCACCGGGTCGACTTTTTCCTTAAGACTCTTCCCGATCACAAGATCGCCAAACTTAACTTTACCGGAAACCGCTGTTATAATCGGCGTTGAAAAAGCATCCCATGTTGCAAGCAAATCCCCTTGAACAACTTTATCACCGTCTTTAACCATCAGTTCGGCACCATAAATAATGGGAAACCGTTCCAGTTCCCGACCGGAGTCTGAAACAATAGAGAATTCTCCGCCGCGACGGTTCATGACGATGGTCTTTTTATTTGTATTTTCAACAATATTCAAAGACCCGAATTTTAGCGTACCGACCATACGGGCCCGGATATCCGCCTGTTCAACCCGCCGACTGGCGGTACCACCGATATGGAAGGTTCTCATTGTCAGCTGGGTGCCCGGCTCGCCAATTGATTGTGCCGCCATAATCCCGACGGGCTGACCAATTTCAACCGGCCCGCCATGAGCTAAATCTCGACCATAGCATTGGGCACAAACACCGACCTTGGTTGTACAGGTTAAAACGGATCGGATTCGGACACTGGTTACACCAGCCTGATCAATTTTCTGAACGCCGGCTTCATCGATTTCTTCTCCGGCTTTTATCAATATATCATCTGTAAACGGATCAAGAATATTTTCTAAAGTAATCCGTCCTAAAACCCTTTCAGATAACGGCTGAATAACCTCACCGCCTTCCATCAGGGCTTCAACGGTAATCCCCAGGCGGGTACCGCAGTCCGGCTCAGCTGCCGAGCAATCCTGGGCAACATCTGCTAACCGTCGGGTCAAATACCCGGAGTTGGCTGTTTTCAGTGCGGTATCTGCCAGCCCCTTACGGGCACCATGTGTGGAAATAAAATACTGCAACACGGAAAGGCCTTCACGAAAATTGGCTGTAATCGGTGTTTCAATAATTTCCCCGGACGGTTTTGCCATCAAACCACGCATCCCGGCAAGCTGACGCATCTGATCCTTGCTGCCTCTGGCTCCGGAATCCGCCATCATGAAAATCGGGTTGATCGTGTCCCCTGCTTCATCCTTATCTATAAGCAACCGATTATCAGGCTCTTCAGAAGATGGCGCCGCTGGGGCCGGGATAAAGGGCTTTTCCATCGCTTCCATCATTGCATTAGCAATATCATCAGTAGCTTTGGCCCATATATCAACGACCTTGTTATATTTTTCACCCTGGGTAATCAGCCCTTCCATATGCTGATTGGTGATGTCTGCGACATTCTTTTCCGCAGTATTTAAAATATCCTGTTTGTTACCCGGAATAATCATGGCATCAATTGAAATGGATAAACCGCCGGCGGTCGAATGTTTATACCCAATATTCTTGAGCTGATCGGAAAGGATGACAGTCGCTTTGGGACCTTTATGCCGGTAGGTATAATCAACCAGTTCACGAAGCCCTTTTTTGTTCAGAACCTTGTTGACCATATCAAAAGGAATTTCCCGACGGACTTCAACCACCTCAAAAAGATGATACTTCCCCCCGGAAGTTATGATGTTGGTGATATCCCCCTGATTAAGGGAAAACACTTCATCGGCAACTGCGTCATCAGCCTGAAAAATTTCCTGGAATTCATCTTTTTCAAGCAGACCGATATTCCCGTTATATGTTTTATCAAACGCTTCGGAATAGTTTTGCACCTGCTCCTTAAATGATGATCCAGCGGCAATTTTTTTAACAATCTGCTTTGCCGTATCTTCAGAAGAAACCATAATATGCCGCAATATAAAGCTTTCTCCTTTTGGGATAATTTCCCAAAGCAAAATTCGCCCGACACTGGTATCATACATTTTTCCGGTCATACGGACCTTCACCTTGGCATGTATCGCCACGGCACCAGCATCATATGCTGACCGTACTTCCCCGGGATTGGAAAAGACCATTCCCTCACCCTGGGCTCCCGGAAGTCCCTGCGTCATATAATAGATACCAAGAACAATATCCTGGGTCGGGATAATAATCGGCTCACCACTGGCCGGAGAAAGAATATTATTCGATGCAAGCATCAACACCCGCGCTTCGATTTGCGCTTCTAAAGAAAGCGGAACATGGACAGCCATTTGATCGCCGTCAAAATCCGCATTAAATGCTGTACACACCAGCGGATGAAGCTGAATCGCCTTGCCTTCAATCAAAACCGGCTCAAAGGCCTGAATCCCCAATCGATGAAGCGTTGGTGCGCGATTCAGCATAATGGGATATTCTTTTACGACTTCATCAAGGGTATCCCATACTTCCGGGCCTTTCATTTCAACCCATTTTTTAGCGCTTTTTACATTGGTCACAATGCCTTTTTTCTCAAGCCGGTGATAAATAAACGGTTTGAAAAGTTCCAGCGCCATGAGTTTGGGCAAACCGCACTGGTGAAGACGAAGATTCGGACCAATGGTAATAACGCTACGTCCGGAATAATCAACCCGTTTTCCCAGTAAATTCTGTCGGAACCGACCCTGTTTTCCTTTTAAAGTTTCACTCAGCGATTTTAACGGCCGCTTGTTGGACCCGGCAACCACCCGACCCTGACGACCATTGTCGATCAATACGTCAACCGCTTCCTGAAGCATCCGTTTTTCATTACGTACAATGATATCCGGTGCTTTTAAATCCATGAGCCGCCTCAGACGATTATTTCGATTGATCACCCGCCGATACAAATCATTTAAGTCGGATGTGGCAAATCGACCGCCTTCAAGCGGCACCAACGGCCGAAGTTCCGGCGGCATGACAGGAATCACTTCCAGTACCATCCATGTGGGATCCAAACCGGACTGACGAAACGCGTCCACGACTTTCAAACGTTTGGCGAATTTTTTCCGCTTGGCTTCAGAGCCGGTATTCTGAATTTCTACCCGGAGTTCATCGTATAATTTGTCAATATCCAGCTCACCAAGCAATTCACGGACAGCTTCTGCTCCGATACCTGCTTTAAATTTCGGTCCATACAATTCTATTGCTTCCCGGTATTTATCTTCGGAAAGCATCTGCATTTTTGTTAAACCGGTTTCTTTCGGATCAATGACAATATAATTGTCAAAATAAATAACCTTCTCAAGGGCCTTGAGTGTCAGGTCCAGCAGGTTCCCGATCTTACTCGGCAGGCTTTTTAAAAACCAGATATGCGTAACCGGTGTTGCAAGGTCAATGTGTGCCATACGTTCCCGTCGGACTTTGGATTGTATGACTTCAACACCGCACTTTTCACAGATCACACCACGGTGCTTCATCCGCTTATACTTGCCACAATTGCATTCATAGTCTTTCGTCGGACCAAATATTTTGGCGCAAAAAAGACCATCCCGTTCGGGTTTAAACGTCCGGTAATTGATGGTCTCCGGTTTTTTGATTTCCCCGTACGACCAGCTACGGATTAGTTCCGGAGACGCTATGGCAATTTTTACACCTTTATAACGACTCGGATTTACAGGTTTTACAAAAAAATCATAGAGAGTTTCCAAGATGATCTCCTTACTCTTTATTCTCAAGAAGGGTTACATCTAAACCTAAACTCTGTAACTCTTTAGTGAGTACCCGGAAAGATTCCGGAAGTCCGGGTTCAAATACATTCTGACCTTTAACAATCTTTTCATACATTCGCGTTCTTCCGGCCATATCATCAGACTTAACCGTCAAAAACTCCTGCAGTGTGTGGGCAGCACCATATGCCTCCATGGCCCAGACTTCCATTTCACCCAACCGCTGTCCGCCAAACTGGGCTTTACCGCCAAGAGGCTGCTGGGTTACCAGCGAATAGGGGCCAATGGATCGTGCGTGCAATTTATCATCCACCAAATGATGAAGTTTCAGCATATACATAGTGCCCACTGTCACTTTCCCATCAAACGGTTCACCGGTGCGGCCATCAAACAAGGTAATCTGACCGGTTGTACTCACGCCGGCTTCTGTTAAAAGCGCCTTGATTTCTTCTTCTTTTGCACCGTCAAAAACAGGTGTATTCGTATGAACACCGTCTTTGTACTGTTTGGCAAACTCAATTAGCGCATCATCAGGCATATCTTCAACCATTGACTGATTGACAGATTCCGTAAATACCGCTTTAAACTTTTCTCTTAATGCCTGATGTTTTTGAGCCTCAATCATTTCGTTGACCTGATCCCCCAGACTCTTGGCTGCCATCCCTAAATGAATTTCCAAAATCTGCCCGACATTCATTCGGGAGGGGACACCCAACGGATTCAACACCATATCTACGGGCCGCCCGTCAATAAAATACGGCAAGTCTTCTTCCGGGAGAATTCTGGATACAACACCTTTATTACCATGCCGACCAGCCATTTTGTCACCCACAGACAATGTCCGTTTCGTGGCAACATAAATTTTAATCATTTTAATAACACCCGGCGGCAGGTCATCTCCTCTTTCATAACCGCTGACCTTATGTTCAAAATCCCGGTAAACCAGATCAGACTTTTCCTTGTATAGTGATATTAGTTGGTGAAGATCTTCATTTTGTTTTTCATCTTTTAATTCAAGTTTTTCCAGCCGGGCAAGTGATATCTCGCCAGCAACCGTCTGATCAATTTTAGTGTTTTTCGGAATCAGGACTGTCTTGCCATCCGTCAGATCAGAGGCACACTGCTGATTAGCAATCAATGACACTATGGCTTCTTTTGCCATTTGCCTGATAATGAGCAGTTCGTCATCACGATTTTTTTCCAAAAGAACGATCGCATCATCTTCAATGGTACGGGAACGTTCATCTTTATCCACACCACGGCGTGAAAAAACCTTGGCATCAATGACAATGCCGTTGCCACCCGGTGGAACCCGCAAAGACGTGTCTTTAACTTCACCGGCTTTTTCACCGAATATGGCACGGAGCAATTTTTCTTCCGGCGACAACTGGGTTTCGCCTTTGGGTGTAACTTTTCCGACCAAAATATCTCCGGGGCCGACTTCTGCACCCAGACGAATAATACCGCATTCATCAAGATCCTTAAGTGCTTCTTCTCCCACGTTGGGGATATCCCGGGTAATTTCCTCTTTCCCTAATTTTGTATCGCGGGCAAGAACCTCAAATTCCTCAATATGGACCGATGTGAAAACAGTTTCTTTAACCAGGCGTTCACTGACAAGGATGGAATCTTCAAAGTTATAACCGCCCCATGGCATAAATGCCACCGTCACGTTTTTACCCAGAGCAAGCTCACCTTTCTCGGTTGCCGGACCGTCGGCAATCACCTCGCCGGCTTTGACCAAATCACCTTTTTTAATAATCGGCCGGTGATTAAAGCAGGTATTCTGGTTGGAACGTAAAAACTTGGACAGGTTACAAATCGTAACATCTTTTTCAGCTGGATTGTCGGTCGGTTCATGCTGCAGAACAATACGGGAAGCATCCACATCCACAACCATGCCGTCTTTTTTGGCAACCACCGTAACGCCGGAGTCTCGCGCCACAACACCTTCAATACCGGTGCCGACCAACGGAGAACGGCTATTCAAAAGCGGCACTGCCTGACGCATCATATTCGACCCCATGAGCGCACGGTTAGCATCATCATTTTCAAGAAAAGGAATCAACGAGGCCGAAGCACTCACCAGCTGGTTGGGGGAAATATCCATCAATTCGATTTTTTCCCGGGCAACACGCATAAATTCACCGGCCACCCTGGAAATAACGATGGGATTAACATATTCATTTTTTTCATTGACCGGCGCATTGGCCTGGGCAATGGGATGCTCCTGCTCTTCAAACGCACTCATCATTTTAATATTTTCAGATACTGTCGAGTTTTCAACCGTCCGGTAAGGGGTTTCAATAAATCCAAAATCATTGACCCGGGCAAAAGTACACAACGAAACAATCAAACCGATATTCGGGCCTTCAGGTGTTTCAATGGGACAGATTCTGCCGTAATGGGACGGATGAACGTCACGGACTTCAAATCCGGCACGGTCTCGTGTCAAACCGCCGGGACCCAGTGCGCTGAGTCGTCGCTTATGAGTGGTTTCAGACAACGGATTGGTTTGATCCAGGAATTGAGACAATTGGCTGGTTCCAAAGAATTCTTTGACCACGGCAGATACAGGCTTGGGATTCACCAGATCATTGGGCATCAGCGCATCAACTTCCTGCATGCTCATCCGCTCCTTAATGGCGCGTTCCATCCGTACCAGACCGATTCTGTACTGGTTTTCCAGCAGTTCACCAACCGCCCGGACTCTTCTGTTTCCCAAATGATCAATATCATCCACCGCACCCTGGGTATCACGGAGTTCCACCAGTGTTTTGGCTGTCAGCAGAATGTCTTCTTTTCGAAGTGTCCTGACATCAATCGGGGTATTGGTCTTGAGCCGATGATTAATCTTAAGTCGCCCAACCCCGGAAAGATCATAATACGCATTTCTAAAAAATAGATGATCAACAAACTCCTGGGCCACTTCCGGTGTTGCCGGGTTGCCGGGACGAAGTCGCCGATAAATATCAATCAGGGATTCTTCTTTAGTGGTGACTTTATCGACCAGCAGGGTTTTCTGCACAGCGTTACTTGCATACGGACCTTCCATTACCAACAGATCAAACGAATCCGCTCCGGAAGCCATCAATTCTTTCAGCAAGTCTTCATCAATCGTTACATTGGATTTAACAATCAATTCAGACGTTTTCGGATGAAAAACATCAGCGGCAAATACACGGCCGTAGAGTTCATCTTTTGCAAGAGGAATCTGTTCAACGCCGGCAGCCTGTAGTTCCTTGATTGCCCGCTTGGTAAAAATGCGGCCTTTTTTTACTGCCACCGTTCCGGTTTCCGGATTAACAATATCCTTTCCCGGGCGTTGGCCCTTTAAGAACTCAGGATTAAGATCTCGGAAAAATTGTTTTTTCTTAACGGTAATTTTCTCACGACTGTAAAAATATGACAATATATCATCGTCATTATAGCCGATTGCTTTAAATAAAAGCGTAATGGGAAATTTACGCCGGCGGTCAATCCGGATATTAACAATATCCTTAGGATCAATTTCCATATCAATCCATGATCCGCGGACTGGAATGATTCTGGCGGTATAAATAATTTTACCGCTGGAATGGGTTTTACCCTTATCATGATCAAAGAAAACGCCGGAGGACCGGTGAAGCTGACTGACAACCGCACGCTCCGTACCGTTTACAATAAAAGTTCCTTTTTCTGTCATCAACGGAATGGTGCCGAAATAAATTTCCTGCTCCTTGATGTCACGGATATTGGAAACACCGGTTCCTTTATCGACATCATAAACGACGAGCCGGACCCGGATTCGGACGGAGATATCATATGTCATGCCTCTGTTAATACATTCGTCAACCGAATGTTTAATCTCA
>JAQIBZ010000379.1 GCA_027858815.1 Desulfobacteraceae bacterium | reverse complement strand
TGTCGCTTCAGCAATGCGTTTGAGATTGCAGTTGTGGGTGCCGAAAAGTTCATTGGCAACATGGATATCTGAAAAAGTCAGCTCTGAGCTGGTATGTTCCTGATAGGTATTCATTATATAAATCAGTCAATTTAACCATTTTATATGTTTAAAGTGGATAACGGGTTTTGTTTCTCGTAATCTACAATAGATATTTAAAAAAAAACAAGAATTTTCTTGGCGCCCATTCCGGACTTTTATAATAACTAAGATGTTGATATGTTGATAATTTAGGCGTTGATCATCGTTCCGGTCAATCCTCAAAAATCGTCGGGAAAGAATCCCGGCCTACGAAGTTGAAATCATGGGAGATGGGTTGTAGGTCGCGTTTCTTACGCGACAGGGATTGTGGCCGAAACGATGATCAACGCCATAATTTATTATTTGCTATACTGAATTACAACCTATATTAAACACCGATCTCCTGCGAAGCAGGATGTATGATGGAATCTCCTCAAAAGGAGTATTGAAAAGGTGGAAAAAGGATATAGATTCAGAATTGCAGTAACTGAGGATTAAGATCGCATGGGCCATAGGTGTCTATTTGTGCAGTGGCATTTTTAAAGCAATGATGGGCCCTGATCACCGTTTCGGCCATCTTCGGGATCAAAAAGGTTTGTTACAGTAGATGCGCCTTCCAGGCGCATTGCCTACAGCGGCTGGAAGCCGCTTTTTCTACTATGAAAAATTTTCCAGTGGCCGAAAAACGATGACCAAGGCCCAATGATGAATGCCCTGGACAATAGGGGGATGCATAAGGAAGCCATTCCCCTCCTGTCCGAGAAATATCGATTTATTTCATGACTCACGCAAGGATTGATCCACCACTTGAAGTATCGGTTCCAAAAGATAACCAAAGATTGTTCTTATGTCTGTTTCAATATAACAGACAACCGGCATGCCCGGGTATAAATAGGCCCCAATTGTTGTTAACTCACTTTCAGGCACATCAACATGGACAAGATAATAAGACATTTCACCACGCGGGGTTTGCTCTTTTACCTGGGCGGCTGATATGTATATCAATTCGCCCATGACCGGCGGAGTCGTCCTTCGATTAAAGGCCGAGAGGGCAACCCGTGTTGTTTGTCCTTTCTTGATTTTTGTAATCTTGTCCGGACTGACTTTGGCTGAAATAACTAACTGCGCGTTTTGGGGAACGATATCCAATATCGGCTGTCCCGGCTGGATGACACCGCTGTCTTCAGAATGAAAGCGAAGGTTGATTATTTCTCCTGTGATCGGCGCCGTGATTGTTAATCGATGTCTGGCATCTTCTGATGGTCGGAGTTTCTCCTGGAGTTCAAAAATTTGATTTTGAACATCTCCTAATTCTGATATCGCTTCTTCTTTATATTTGTTATGCAGATTAACAATCCGCATTTTGAATTCTTCCGTTTTCTGATTAATTTCAGCGATATTTTGCTTTAATTTCCCAGCCCTGCCTTTGCTTTCAGCCAGTTGACGTTTAAGCAGCAGCAACTGTGATTTATCAAGATACTCTTCATCAAACAACGCCTGCTTGGCTATAATTTCTTCTTCATATGTTAATTTTATTTCATATTGTGCTTTTAATTCTTCATTAGCACCTTCAACCTGTTGCTTAAGCTGTTCAATCTGCGAATTCAACAGGGAAATCTGGCCTGTCAGATCCATTCGCCGGGACAGAAAAATATCTTCTTCTTTTTGAATGGCATCGTAAACATCGGCAGTATTACTGTTTTCCTGTAATGAAGCCGGCCATTTGATCGATTCATCCATCCGCGTTTCCGCCTGCAGTCTGGCCATTTGCGCCATTTTAGTCCAGATTTGTCCGCTCATCAGTGATACGGACGCATCAACTGTCGCTCGCTTCAGGATGATCAATGTCTGGCCTTTTTCAACCACATCACCTTGCTGGACTAAGATTTTATCAATAATCCCGCCTTCCAAATGCTGAACGGTTTTTTTCTCCTGAGAAATCTCAACGGTTCCGGGAGCGATAACCGCACCGGAAAAAGGTAAAAAATATGACCAGGCTGCCAGGCCGCCAAAAAAAAGGAAAATTACCAGAAGACCCGCAAAGATAAGCGGCTTTGGATCGGTTTTTAAACTTTTATCGGTGTCTTTGTTGTTTTTTGTTAACATATTCTATCTATCTCCTGATTATTTGGCACCGGATTATTTGGCACCGGATACGATCGGGGGAACTGCCGGTTTCCCGGAACCCAGCAGGCGACTAAAGACCTCCTCCTTGGGGCCGAAATTTGCCACCTGCCCATCCTGCAGCATAAGTACTTTGTCTACGGTATTCAATAATGATGGTTTGTGCGTGACAATGATTGTTGTGATCTTCAACTCTTTCAATTGTGCCAGGGCTTTGAGCAGGGCTTGTTCGCCCGCATCATCCAGATTTGAATTGGGTTCATCCAGAACAATGAGTTTTGGTTCGCCATATAAGGCCCGTGCCATTGCGACTCTCTGACGTTGTCCGCCTGACAGGCGGATGCCGCCATGATCGCCGATTTGCGTGTCATACCCATTGCCCAGTTTTAAAATCATTTCATGAATGCCGGACATCTGCGCAGCGCTGATGACCTTTTCAGGGTCCACATCGCCCATCCGGGCAATATTCTCACTGATGGTGCCGGAAAAAAACTCTATTTCCTGGGGCAGATACCCGACATAGGGTCCCAGGTGATTTTTATCCCATTTGAACACGTCTGCGCCGTCTAAACGAACCGTTCCTGCTGCCGCCGCCCAGATACCCAGCATCAGGCGGCAAAGGGTTGTTTTGCCGGAGCCGCTCGGACCAATCAACCCCAATTGTTCTCCGACGGACAGTGAAAAAGAAATATTATTCAGGATTATCTTTTCACCGGAACCCAGCGTCACCCCTTCCAGTGTTAATTGGCCTTCCGGTGGGGGGAGTTCCATTTTTTCATCCATATCCATGGATTTGATTAAATCATCGATTCTTTTGTAAGCGCCCCGTGCAGTTACTGTTTGCCGCCAGGTATTCATTAATTGTTCAACCGGGTTCAAGGCCTGTCGCATGATAATTGAAGCGGCAATAATCACGCCGGCGGTCGACTCATTTTGCAAAACCAGATAGGCACCCAATCCGTAAATCAATACCTGTGTTGCCGGTCGAAAGCTTTTAGAAACCGAGTTCAGTGCACCTGCAAAACGATTGGCCTGTGTTTGCAATATCATGACTTCTCTGTTGAGACCTTTCCAGTGGTCTTTAATGCCGTCGGTCATTCCCATCGCTCTGATTACTTCGGCATTTCTCATGCTGGTGCTTATAAAATTCCGTTCCTGCCCGGCGATGGCATCAGCCATGCCGGAGCGTTTCCGGGTCAGTAACTCCTGTAAAAGGCCGAGAAGAAATAATAACAACGCAGCACAAAGTGCGAACAATCCCAGGATGGGATGCATCAAATAGATAACAATTATATAAAGCGGTGTCCATGGGGCATCAAAAAAACCAAAGATAGCATTGCCGGCAAAATAATTTCTCAGTATATTAATATCTTTGAGCCCCTCGGTATAGCTGCTCTTATTGATCCGGCAAGATGCTTTAAGCATTTCCGACATCACCGGCCGGCTGAGTGTTTTATCCATATCCACGCCTGCTTTGACCAGAAGCCGCGATCTGAAAAAATCTAAAATCCCCAGTACCAGAAGAGCAAAGACAGCACCGATCGAAATCGTAATCAGCGTAGGCAGGCTGTGACTGGTTAGTACCCGATCATAAATCGCCAGCATGTAGATTGGAAAGGTCAGGGCTAACAGATTGATAAACAGGCTAAAAAAACCTGCAAACAAAAAGTATTTCATCCATTTTTTTAAAAACTTTCTCATAATTACTCCCGAAACGTTGATATAAAACTCTGAAATTCAGTACGGATGCCGGAATTTAAAAGATTCCGCTGATTATATATTTTTTGAAATTTAATTTATCTCATGGTCATTCAGTTGATCGCCATTACGGTCTCTGGCATTCGTCGCCGGATCTTCAGGCGGCTGGTTCTCTGTTAAAGCAAAATTCTGCTGCCCCATGGCATAATAGAGGTTGGCAAGACTCAATCGATAGTCTGTCTCTGCCTGGTTGCAATTAGCTTCAGCACGGGTCAGGCTTGCCTGAATATCCAAAAGTTCGTAAATCGTTCCCACCTGAACCTCGTATCTTTTTTGGGTCCGTTCATAACTTTCCCGGGCTGATTGGAGTGCGGTCTGTGAAAAGTCAATCCGCCCTCGGGCCTCCAGGAGAGTTGTATAACTCATTTGCACCTGTGCCGTGATTGTGTCCCAGGTACTTTTCCGGTGCTGTTTCAGCCGGTCGATTTCATGAACCGCCCTGCCACGCTGATAAAATTGCTTGCCCCCCAGATTAAAGTCCCACTGTAACTGAATCATGACGGTCCAGTAAGTGTTTTCCTGGTCAAGGTCATAGGCTTGACCGAGGCTGTCAGTACCCTGGTTGTCATACCAATTGTTTCGAATGTAATAATCTGCATTGGCTGTAATTTTCGGGCTGAATTGGCCTGATTGAATCGCCAGGTCCTTTTCCCCCATCTCCAGACTGATGTCGGAGATTTCCATTTCCGGCCGGTTTTCATGAGAGCAGGCCATACAAGCGCTCAAATCCATATTAAAGTCGTAAATGCCTGAAGACAGCGTGCCGATATAATCAACCGGTTTTTCCGGTGAAAACCCCAGCAGAATATTCAGCATCACTTTTTGGGTTTGGAATTCATTTTTTGCCTTGCTCAGCAGCTGCTGGGCATCCGCCAGTTCGACATCAGACTGAAGCACGGACACCTAGGGCGTCATCTTTTTTTCATAAAATGCGCGGACAGCTTTCCGGTTGACTTCCAACCGGTGCACTGCCGCTTCAAAGCTTTTTATATCTTCCCGGGTTTTTAATAGTTTTAAGAAATTGGTCTGGACCTCCAAAAGCAGATTCATTTCAACCTGTTTTTTCCGGGCCTTGGCCAGGGCCTGATTGAGAATGGATTTTTGGTAACTGTTGAAGATGGTAAAGCCTTGAAACAATGTCTGGGAAAGACGGAAGTTCAATACATTAATATCCTTATCCAAATAGTCTTTATCTGACGGACCTTTTGCATTGATGCTTTGAATTTGTTGGGCATATGTCTGCGCTGAAAGTGTGGGGAAAAAATTACCGCGCTGAATGCCGATTTCAGATTCCGCCTTTTGAATTTCAAAATCAGCCGCTTTTATTTGCGGGTTTTGCCTTAATGTCTGTTTGATGCATTCTGACAAGGTATATTGAACAGGTGCATCAGAATACTTTTTTATCTGATGATCCGGCCGGATGTCTTTTGCTGTTTCAGGCGGTTGCCCGTAAACGGACGCTGAAGTAAAAAAAATATAAAAAACAAGTCCTGCCAGTAATCGACAATAAAACATGGGTCACCTTTACTTCTCTGTTATTCAAACCGATCAATTGGATTGAAGCGTGTTTTCATCTGAATTTTCTATTTAAAGCATTTGTTTCAGTAACTTCGACTCATTATCCGGCCAGTTTCCGGGATGCACCCGACTGGGATATTTTGTTCAAAATATCATCTTTATCGCCAAAATCGACAACTTGTCCATTTTTCATTAATAATACTTTATCAACAACATCCAGAATTTCGGGTTTGTGTGTGACGATAATGCAGGTCACAGATCGCTCATTTTTAAGCGCTGCAATTGTTTTCAGGAGTTCCTTTTCCCCGATTTCATCCAGATTTGAATTCGGCTCATCAAGAACGATCATGCGGGGCTGATTGTAAAAGGCCCGGGCAAGCCCGATTCTCTGCTTTTGGCCACCAGACACGGATACGCCTTCTTCAGTGTTTAAAGGCGTCTCATACCCTTGCGGCATGTTTTCAATAAAATCATGAATACCCACAGTGGTTGCAGCGGCAACAACTTTATCCGGGTCCACGTCTCCCATGCGAGCAATATTTTTTGCCACCGATACATCAAACATTTCAATTTCCTGGGGTAAATAGCCTAAATACTTACCTAATTCTTCATGTCTCCAATTAAAAGTGTCCACACCATCTAAGCGGACTTTACCTCTAAAAGCCGGCCAGATACCGACCATAAGTTTACAAAGCGTTGTTTTGCCGGCCCCGCTCGGTCCAATTACACCTAAAACATCTCCCGGCGATAGTGAAAAGGAGATATTTCTAAGCAGTAACTGCTGCCCCAGTCTGAAAAACAGATTTTCTACTTCTATTTTGCCCTTGGGGGCGGGAAGCGGCATTTTTTCCGGTTGGTTGGATATGAAATTAAGAAACTGGTTGAGCCGGTCATAAGCGGCTCTGGCTTTTAATATCTGACTCCAGGTGGCCATGGTACGCGTTATAGGCCCCAGTGCCTGGCCCATGATAATTGAGGCAACAATCATCAGCCCGGTATCCAGTTCGCCGATCATTGCAAAATATCCGCCAATGCCGTAAATAAGCACTTGCATGAAAATCTGCAGGGGCTTGGTAATGCTCTGAAGGATTCCGGCGTGACGACTGGCAATGGTCTGTTGGGTGATCACTGCTTCGTTATGGTCATCCCACCGGTTACAAAGACCTTCTTCCATTCCCATGCTGTTGATGACTTCAGCGTTTCTGATAAGGACATTCACTTCATTGATATTTTTTCCATATAAATTATTTGCTTTGGCCAACCGGTTCCGGGTTAAAAAATTCTGTAAAATACCAAGGATGAAGATGACAACAGCGCCGGCAGTTGCACAAAGTCCGAGAACAGGGCTGACGAAAAAAATAAGAAGCAGATAAAACGGTGCCCACGGCGCATCGAAAATCGAGTATAACCCCGGGCTGTTAAAGAAATTCATCAATAAACTTAAATCATTTAATCCCTGTGCATATCCCCGGGCAGGGTATGCATGAAGCTTTAACATGTTTTTTAAAACAGCATCTCCGCAATTTTCATTCAGATCCAGGCCTGCCACATTTAAGAGCCGTGTCCGCAAATAATTAAATAACCCCAGTACAACCAGTGCATACATTGCAATAATGGTGATGGAATACAATGAAAGCTCACTGTAACTGGTTACAATTTGGCCATAAATTGCAAACATGTAAAATGTAAAGGTCAGCTGAAGAATGTTGATAAAACAGCTCAACACGGCAGCAAAGATAAAATATTTTTTCCATTTATTCAAAAACGCATTCATGCGACGGTATTTTCGTTTGGATGGTAAATCATTTTCATACAGGCTTCCAGTTAGAAAATATAATTATATTAAATGTATAAAATTAATTTTCACGTGAAAACGGCAGATAGGCGACTGATTATATAAAAAATATTTTGGAATTACGATGTTTTAAGT
>JAQIBZ010000378.1 GCA_027858815.1 Desulfobacteraceae bacterium | reverse complement strand
AAAGATGTAGCTAATGAAAACAACTTAAATATTTCTGAACCAGCCATACACAGAATCGGCTCCCCATTATTTGTTGGCTCAAATAAATTTTTTGTCTACTTATTTAAACCAGTTGAACTACTTTTTCCTAAAACTAAATTCTTATTAATGATTAGCGCAAATCGAATTTCTTAAGGAATGGTTCTTACATTCTTTAATCTCGGATACAAAGCAACATCTCGTATACTTGAATAACCTAGTGACCAAGCTATAAATCTCTCAACTCCTAGACCAAAACCTGCAGTAGTTCTATATCCAGGCTGGTTTCTTAAATCGATATACCATTCGTAAGGCTTCGGACTTATGCTCTGTCGTTTTAGTGACTCCTTCATCTCATCTGGACTATCCTGCCTTTGACTTGAACCTATTATTTCTCCGCCAAAACCACCATCGATAAGTGCCGGGAATAATAAATCAGCATTGATTGTGCGCTCTTGATTTTTTGGATCAGGTTTTTGATAAAAAGCTACAGTATCCCTATCAAAGCCATACATCCAGAGCGGCATATTATCCGCCTCATCACGCGCTAAGGCCACCTCTCCTTCAGAATTAATATCCCGTCCAAATTTTGTTTGTTTCGTATACTTCTTTGTAGTTTTATCTAATTGTAGTTTTTTAAAAGCTGTATCAAAAGATATCTTTTTGAATGACTTAACTTTTGATATTTCTTCTAGTGCATTCTTAGTTTTTTTATAATCCTTACTCATTCGTGAGATTAATGGTTCCATCGCTAAAAAAGTATCCGAAAGCGCCTTTATATATCCTTCCATTATTGGCACCAGATCTTCTAGTGTCCCTAAAATCTCTGCTTCACAATGAAAAAACTGGTTCAAGTGTCTGTCATCAGGATTTTCTCCTCGCATTGATGGTAAGTAGCAATACACTTTATCTAGATTTTGAAACAAAAGTGGTTCAAAACCAAACTGAGATTAATCGACGAGAAACGTGTCCAGTTTTCCAAACTTAATTGGTACAGCTTCTGAATCAGAACCTGGTCCCATAGGCGATGAGACACTTGGAGTCATCATAAATAGGTCAGTATTTTTTGCTCCTACAACTTCACCAAAGTATATATCTGAAGCCGTTTTAACATAATGACGAATTACTACTAGGGCATCAAAATAATCATGCTCAGTTAAGTCTCTATAGTATGTTTTACAATTATAGTCTGGCGGTAAAAGGTTCTTACTTTTAATCTTTTTTGATAATGATGTCACGTCTGCGTTAACAGTATTCAAGAATGATTTAGGTAATTTTTTCATGTTACAATATACTACAAGAAATTATATATAGAAACAACGATTGGACTAGTTGCTAAACTCGATAATCTTTTATACTCTTCATTTTCTCCAATCCAATGAGACATCTCTTTTATTACTACAGAGGTTGTTTGTCCAGATTTTTCAAATTCTTCACCTCCTATAGCGTTATAAATTTGTTGATAACCATGATCGGGGTCAAAATCACTGTGTCTAGCATTTAAAAACGGCTCGTGACATTCATGATCAACATCAGGCGAATTACCTAACGCGTGTTCAACCACCGATGAATTCGTACGTGGTGGAGCAATAATAATATGAGTTTTCAATAACCCGCTTTTTGTAAGGTTTTTTAGCTTTTGAAAATACACATCCTTCATATGTTTTTTATCCGAATTAACTCCTGCATAGTATTCATAAAACCATGAGTAAATAAATCAGGCTCTGATTTCATCATTTGTTTTATCTCATCCAAACTTATTTTTTCGAGTGATTTTACTTCTTCAGTTTCAGTAAAAACCCAACCTTCAGGTGCATTGGCAGTGAAAATTGCCCAGAAATGATTTAAACGTGCTTCTTTTGGTAGAAAAGTGGAAACGTGTGTCAAGGCAACCTCAAGTCCTATTTCTTCATGCGTCTCTCTTTGTGCAGCTTGCTCATAAGATTCACCCTTTTGTACATGTCCACCCACAGAGAGATCAAGCTTTCCATATTTATTGCCTGTTTGCAGGTATAAATGTCCGTCAGGACTAAACACAAATACACCAGCGACACGATGCATCAATTTTTCATTATGTGCTGTATTGACATCAGTCGTACCAACAACATTATTTTCCTTGTCTACGATATCTATTATTTCAGTACTTGCCATATAAAGACCATAATAAACGAGTTCATCACTTAAAACAAACTCGGGTGTCAGATTTGTAACATCTTGTTAAAAATAGACCCCTACCGAGAGGGGTCAGAAAAGAGCGACACCAGTCACCTGGAAACCCTTACTGGGCTTGATAGGTATTTTTCCGGTACGCCAAGGGGGCACAAATAAATGAATGGAAAGCGACAACTGGAAGTTTCTTATGCGCGTTTTTTCTCACATTTTGAAGAACTCCGGAAGAATTATCCCCTTTCTTCCCTTGGTTAATAGTCTTTCAATGCATTAAACTAAAGACAGTCCCTGAAATTTCGATAATTTCTCGGATTCGATGGAAAAAATATGTTTCACACTGCAATGGAGGCCCGTCGTGAAATTCACACTTATGATTCTCATCGGACTTGGAATTCACTTCTCACTTCAGGTGATTACTACCATCGCAAACGATCTTCGTTCCCGATATTTCCAGAATTAGCAGAGAATTCATAAAAAAAATTCTCTCCTTTCTAGCTCATAAGACGCACGACCTCCGGGTACGACGTCTTATTTTTTTGTCTTATCTCTTTCCTCTTTTTCTTTTTCTGTTATGCTAGTGGTGTTACTCGGGCGAGTGGCGAAATTGGTAGACGCGCCAGTCTTAGGAACTGGTTCCTTCGGGATTGGAGGTTCAAGTCCTCTCT
>JAQIBZ010000216.1 GCA_027858815.1 Desulfobacteraceae bacterium | reverse complement strand
TTATGGATCGAATGTTTGAAGAAACTTCAACAGTGGAAACTTTTAAACCTGGAATTAACAAAGATAAGTATATCCAGGAATTGGATATTAAAATTGAACAGTTAGAAACTATGATTAATGACATGAAAGACAAGAGCAAAAATCTGGAAAATGGTGTAAGAGCAGAATTTGAAAAAGATATTAAAAAAGTACAACTCAGTTATGATGAGGCCAAGTCCAAAATAAACGAGATCCGCCAGTCTGGCGAAGAAGCTTGGCAGGAATTACACGAAGGTGTCATAAATGCCTGGAAAGATTTGGCGGATGGCGTTAAAAGTGCAATTACTAAATTTCAATAACTCAACTTTTCAAGAGAGGTAAATATGTTATATTCAGGTCATTTTTCATTTGATGAAATCGGAACAGATCAAACGCCCCGACATGGGTATTTCGCCTGCCTTGTCAAAGCAGAAAACGCCGAGCAGGCATTTAAAAAGTTTAAAAACCGCATTCTTAAAATCAGAGAAGAAGAAAAAGACGAACTTTTCACTAAAATGTTTGCAGTTTATGTGGAAGATGTTGTGGAAATCCCGGATGATTTTTCAGGGGAAGCGGTTGTTACACGATATCAATCATCTGAAGGCCCGTTTCCACGATCCAAAAGTTGCTTTCTTCCGGTGTCTGAAAAGGCTAAATTAAAATCTTATCTTTGGATGCCCGATAATGTTAGCAAGGAGAAAGGTAACGAAGAATATAAAGAAGCCCAGCCTTTTTTAGAATTTTAATTTAATTTCCATCGGTTTGTGAAAGAATTTAATGCCCGGACTGACCGCTATGGTTTGTTTTGTTTCTTCACATAATCAGCGGCTTCAAGTCTGCAATGCATCCTTCGCTGACCGCTTTAGCGACCTGCCAGGTAGGCCCGCAAATATCTCCGGCAGCATATATACCTGCCAAATTTGTTTCCTGTTTTTTACTTGTTTCTATATATTTCATTTCAGGCTGGACCATCACAACACCGATACGACTTGCCAGTTCCAATGCGCCTTTCGCCCCGAGTTCAATGAAGATACCATGAACATCCAGTGTCGTACGTTATCCAGTACAAGTCCTTTTACGGCATCATCACCGAGTATACTTACAGGGGCTGTACTTTCAGGTCTGAATAAATCACATCTGCTAAATAATATTCACTTGATTTTTCCCATTTTTTTTTTGCTTGATATAAGGCCATATCCGCTGTTTTAACAAGTTTTTCTGGCGAGTTGGTATGCTCGCCACTTTCCGCCAGGCCGACACTGATGGTAACTTTAATGCCCTCTGGATCGGATGTTTCAATGTCTTTTCGAATTCGCTGGACAACATCATATGCGGTATCAACAGGGGTGTTTGGCATCAAAACGACAAACTCTTCGCCACCATAGCGGGCAGCGGTGTCCATTTCCCGGATATTCTTTTTAATCAATTGACCGACATTGGATAATACCTGATCCCCTTTCTGATGACCGTATCCATCGTTCACTTTTTTAAAATCATCAATATCTATCATCGCAAGGCTTAACGCTTTACCGGTTCTTTCTCCCAGGCTGAATTCTTTTTTAAGAATAAAATCGAAAATATCTCTTGTAATCAATCCGGTCAGCAAGTCATTGACGGCTATTTCCGTAATGCCTTGATCTTTATCCTTTTCTATCAGAACCGGATCCGATAAAATATCCCTGATATTTGTCAGATAATCTAATGCTGCAACAGCAATACCCGCATCACGTCCGAGTAATTTATTGATACGATTTTGATGGACGATGATCTGATTCCATAACTTTTTTGCCAGGTTTTCCGGGAATTCATTATTGGTTAAGGAAAACACGATGAGGGAATGTGCATTCTCAGGATATTGCTGCTTAAATTTTAAAAAGGCATTCTGATTCTGAGACATTAATGTGATTTTATCTACTGACAATTTTTCCTGCTGAGCCGTGTTGGCAAGATCTTCAGATACTATTTTTAATTTTTCTTTATCCGGCATGGTTTTATCAATATCTTTCATAATTATATAATGACATTTTAATAATCAAGCGGCAAGCATTTACCTTTTATAGAAGCTGAGACCAAAGCTTTGAACAGCTGCTGCTGCAGCTTTATCTGCGGCAAATATTCAGGATGCCATTGAACACCGACCATAAAAGGATGTATTGTATGTTCGATCGCCTGCACAATTTGATTTTTATCTTTTCCGCTGATGATTAAATCTCTACCTAATTCCTTTATCGCCTGATCAAGAAGTGAGATTACACGGCAGTTGTCAACACCCAAAATTCTCCCGACCCTGCTGTTTTCAAGCAGATAGACCCGTTTTCTGGGAAGTATACTTTTGATGCGCGGTGTTTCCGTATAAAAACTGCCGGTATCCTGATAAAGTGAGCCCCCGAATGCAATATTAATGAGTTGTGCACCCCTGCAGATACCCAATACCGGCATCTGAGTTTTAATTGCATACTGGCAAAGTTTTTTTTCCAGCTCATCCCGATCATGATCTTTTTCCGGTTGGGTTATTTTTACACTGAACACCCCGCGCACCAGGAACAGAAATATACTCCAACTTTTGTCTGCAAGACTTTGCGCTTCCCGGGACTTCACTAATTCAAGAAACACTTCTCCATAATTTTTCGGATCAATATCACTGCCCCCGCCAAGCACCAATCCATCTAACCGATTCCAGTCTGCAATTGTGTCAGCAGTTATCCGGACAGGTTTTGCACCAGTCTTTTTAAGGGCCAGCCATGTCATTGCCCATGCAAGCCAGCCGCCTTTTACCGGGCCAGTAACGCCGATTACCATTTTATTGCTCATAACCGTTCATCCGGTGTTTGAATATGGTTGTCTAAAAAAGCCTTTACCGTATCAATCCATCGGGTCTTGCGGTTCACAAAAAACTGCCTGCTGTTTTTATTCCAAAGTTCAATCAATTCATTACGTATTGATTTGTTTGCAGCAAGCGCCTCTACATACCACCAACGATTCCATTCGTCTGCTATCGACCACTTTTTGTCTCCGACACGACAATCCGGTAAGCGATAATGAAATGCCGGTCGGCTGCTGAGCAGCGATTGTTCATTTTTTTTTACAGCCGCAAAAACACTGCCCCTGTCTACCTCACAAAATACAGGCAGCATATCTAAAGCCCGGTTCCGGGTGGGGTTGAATCCAAGATAATCATCAATTAACTTTTTAACAGATGGACGATATTCGGGATCAAGAATAAGGGCAAGGTATGCATCCGGAAAAGGATCTATAAAATTCGTAAAAAACCGTCTGGAAAAATCAATGCCGGAATCTGCTATAATCCAGTCTGAGAGCATTAAAAAAGACTGTAAATAATTCAGCAATGTTCCGGGATCCAAATCAGGAACAGAAGGATTGATGTGCAAGCCAAACGCATAAAAGACGGATCTCTGCGTCCCTTCTGCATGAAGTTCGTTTAACACTGTCACAATATCATCCAGCTTTAAAAATTGTTCTATTGGCAGAGGTTCTGTCACAATTTCACAGGGAATGAGAAGACTGCTTAATTTGTCAATGCCCAGCTCTATTTCATTTGCAAACGTACCGGGGTCAAAATCGATGTTGAATTTGGCAAGCGTCTCCCGGTATTTTCCGGAATTTAATAATTCGGCATCTCTTTCAATCTTTAATTTGCCTATCGTAGAATTGGTAATTTCAAAAATAAATGGACTGATTTCATGAATCGTTCCCCCAAGGCTGTTTTGCACGGCCTCAACCGTCTCTTTGACAGGCACATTTCCAAATTCAATTTCAAAACCAACTTTTCGCGGTGTGTTTTTATTGTTTTTAAATTGAACAGGTTCCCAATATTTTTTCATCAAGGTCTCCAAAGTTATAATTTACTCAAAGATACCGGAAGTGTCCTGGAAGCCCATTTCGGACCGTCTATGACAATTGGCGGAATTATAACTTTTCTATCATGTAACCACTTTCCAGTATCAACGCCCATGCAAAGAATGAACTTTCCCTGTAATAAGGATCAACAAAAATAGTATAGACACTAACGAGAAAAAAACAAATAATGACAATTCCGTATTTTTACTGTTACAATACCCTATTTTCTGTTCTAATCATCAATGATGATAAAAATCTATTTGATCTGGTCAAGTAAAAATGGAGCTGATAAACACCTTAACCAAAATTAACCCTATTTTGAGAATTCTTCTCATTATACTTTTAGCTGCGGCCGCACATTTTACCGTAAAGGCCATCCGCCGATTCAGTCAATGGCTGTTGACGATGAAGATAGGCAGTAAAACAACAACATCGGAAGCGAGCCTGACCCGGAGATACCCAAAAATTGCCACCATCATTACCCTCTTTGTCAGCGCAGGGACGTTTACAATTTACTTCGTGGCTATCGGTATGATTCTGCGCGAATTTAAAATTTCGCTTACGACTTATTTTGCCAGTGCAACGGTCATTGGTTTGGCTGTCGGTTTTGGTCTTCAGGGATTTGTGCAGGATCTGGTAATCGGCCTTACGCTGATTTTTTCGAATGCACTAAATATTGGTGAAATGGTTAAGCTTGGCGATGAAATCGGCAATGTGGATAACATCGGACTCAGATTCACCACGCTTGTTAACTTGAACGGTCAGCGGATTTTAATCCCCAACAGAAATATTGCTACCATAAGCCAGTTCCGCGGCGGTTGCATCCGTGCCTACGTGGACATCCAATTGCCGCAGGAGATCGATGAAAAAGCGATATCATTAGCGATTCCGGCAATTGCCAAGGCTATGTATCACCAGCACAAATCTATCATTCTGGCCACGCCGGAAACCTTCGGAGTCAAGGAAGGGCAATGGCGTTATCTGCGTATCAAGTTCAAGCTTTGGCCGGGACAAACAAAACTTATTGAAGAGACATTCAAAGAAAGAGTCATCCAGGTACTCAAACAATCCTATGTGGATTATGCTTCCTGGATGATTACTGTGACCTACAAAGTTGAATGAGAAGAAAGACATTGGAAAAAATCTAAAAATTTTATATGCTTATCCATTTCGATTAAGTTAAGCCAATTGTGCACTATAAACGACTTTTATCCTGTCATTGCGAGGGAGGTACGACCGAAGCAATCTCCCTAAAGACGGGGGATTACTTCGTCGTTCGTTCCTCACTTCTCGTAATGACTGCCAAGGTGCACGGATCTTGGGCAGTCACTTAACTAAAGTGGATAAGCAGAAAATTTTAATTATGCCAATACAAAAACTACCGCTCCCGAATGAAAAACCGGATGAAAAACCCAATGAAAAGCCGGATAAAAAAGATAACCAAAACGACACGAAACAATCCCCGCCCGCCGATGTGGTGCTGATATACCCCTATTTTTATACCCATGTACCCAAAGCCATGCTTTTTCATCCCCTTGGCATCGCTCAGTTGGCAGCCATTTTGAGAAGCCTGGGGTTGCGCACGCTGGTCATTGACTGCACTTTTGAACATCGCGAAGACGTAATTTCAAAAATACGCAATGCCCGGCCAAGGATCGTGGGGATTTACGCAATGCTTTCCATGTCGGAAAATGCGATGCTTCTGGCTACAGATATCCGGAAAGTTCTCCCGGAAACCCTGCTGGTATGCGGCGGCCCGCTTCCGACCTTAAAACCCGGTCTGTTTGCAACTGATTTTGACGCAGTATTTTGCGGCGAAGCGGTTGCCTCCTTTCCCGTTTTTTGCCTGGACTATATCGCATCCAAACGCTCTCCGGACAGTCTTTCCGGATTTTTAAAAAACCCGGAAAAATATCCAGGAATCTATTTTAAACATCCGCATGACGGCACACTGATCCAAAGTGCTCCCCGGTCATCGGATGAAAAGGCCCTTGACCGTCTCCCCATTCCGGACCGCAGTGATTATAATCATTCAAAGTATCAGCAGTTTTGGCTTGACCGGGAAGAAATTTCACTGGCCGGGATCATGACGAGCTATGGCTGTCCTTTTGAATGCGATTTTTGTTCAAAACCGATTTTCGGCACTATCCACCGACGGCGCGGCCTGGACAGGATATTTGAAGAAATCCGGGATATTAAAGACCACGGGTACAACGGGCTCTGGATAGCCGATGATTGCTTCAGTCTCGACCCGAAGCATGCCCGCGATTTTTGTCACCGGTTGATTTCAGAAAAGCTGGACATGAAATGGTTTTGCCTGTGCCGGGTGGACCGGATAACCCAATCTGATATTGCGCTATGGCAGGCTGCCGGGTGCCGCAAGGTTTTTTTCGGCCTCGAATCCGGCAGCAATGACATACTGAAAATAATGAATAAAAAGACCACAACGGATGAGGCGGAAAAAACCATCGAACGGTTTGCTCAAAGCGATATCCGCACCGCCGGGTTTTTCATGGTGGGGTATCCGGGTGAAACATTGGCTACCATTGAAACCACATTTAAATGGGCGCTTTCACTGCCGCTGGATGAAATTTCCTTTACCATTCCCTACCCGCTGCCTGGCACACGATTATATGATCGGGTAATGATTGTGGATGACACGCTGGACTGGCAATATGAAAATGAAAACCGGATGGTTTTTAAGTCGGATTTTGATGAAGACTACTTGAAGAAAAGAATTGACAGCGTTTATAAAGAATTTAACGCAAGAGGTTAACTTGCTCCCCCTTTTAGAAAATCTATTCCTGATACAATCTTCTTCAGCCGGAGAGGGCAAAACCAGGAAGATGGCAAAGGGTCTGATCCTCTGCCATCAGGATGACGTTTTTGCCGGAGAATCTGCTGGATTCGGGCTGCCGGTGCTGAAGACAGATCATCAGACGATATTCCCGTCTCTTTTTTCCTCAGAATTACGCAAACCCGGAATCATCGAAGCCGTTTATCACTTAAACTTAATCAATACCTGGAAGATATTAGGGATTTCAGCCCCTCCTTCTTTTTCGGCCTTTATGGAAAAAATTGTCAGTTTTTATATGAACCGGCCGGGTTTTCAGTCATCCGGTTTAAAAATTCGAAACACAATTTTTCAGCTTTTGCAGATTCGCAGCACAATGAAACCCGGCAAAAGTTTTGGGTACTGCCGGGTTTTTTATCAGACAGATGCGCTTCGGTTAAAAATTCATGTCAACGGTGATTCCCTGAGGCAACGGGGACAACTGATTCTTCTAAACGAAGTCCCCGGAATTGGTTTTTCACGCCTGATACTCCACCGACTCACCCGCCGACTCACCCAATTGACCGATCTTACGGAATCCGCCCGGAATACTTTAGACGGAAACGATTTTCTTCCCTGGCAGACGTGCAGCATCGACACAGCCGTTGAAAATCCGGACCTTCATATCGGATTTTTTCTGTCGTTGCCCGACAATCCGGCTCCGCAAAGCTTTCAGATCGCTGCCGGCCGGGAAGTCTGCCGGGACCTGAACTGGGCCGGTTTGTCCCTTGCCACGGATCAGGCCGTATTCAATTATCATGTCAATTTTTACAGTCAAAAAGCGGGGGCCGAATCCAATGAAAATAAATAATTTCAGATATTTTTGATTATTTTAGGAATTTCTGGTATTATCCTGTAAGTTATCGGTTTCTGGAGCAAAAGAAGCCGGCTTTTACAGGGTGGGCTTCTTTTGTTACTTTTCTTACCCATTAAAAAAAGTAAGGCAAAAAAATCCAATATATTGGATACACCCTCTGAGTTCAATTACTCTCGACCCTTCATCAACTTTTCCCGTGTTTCCTTCATCAATTCCCCATCCGACCGCCACACCCAGCAGGTGTTTTCCAGAAAGCTCAAGGCTGCATCGGAGTATTTCGCCGGATCCACAGGGCGTCGGGCCACCGCCGACCACGCCCCCTGAACCGCTGCCGGTGCCATGGCAAGCAAAAGAGCGACCAGATGGGTGCACCCTTTGGCTCCGCCAAGCTTTTCCTTGACCTTTTCCGTAAAACCGGCCCGTATTTTCATACCGATCACCCGCTGTAAGGTATTTAAAACCTCCCGGCAATCTTCTCTGGGAACCGTTTCCATATCCACATCAATCTCTTCAATAACGAGTGTCAGGCCTTTAACGACCATCCGGATTACCAGATCGTGGACCACGCCGGGTGGCCGGGACTGGCCATCGCTGAAATAATACGTTTTCACATGCCGGTTGTCGGTCAGCCGACCTTCGACCACAACTGCTTCTTTGCCGTGATCATAGGTGGTTATTTGAACCTGCCGACCATGTATTTTTTTCTCTCTGTCAATTTCTATCATCGGATTTCCTTTGGATGAACATATAATCCCGATTTACTTGTCAAATATTTCCAGCATTGATTTTTCTTACAACCATAGGACAATTGCAAACAAACTGAAATAAAAATTTGTTCTTTCTGCCGCCAATGTTATGAAACAACCAGAGAACCAATCAAATCATTGAAAATACATAATACGAATAATCATTGAGATGCGACCACGGCTTTGCTATTAATGGATTCAATTATATACATTAAAAAATAAACCCTTTAAAATTTCATATTCAAAAAATGACAATTAAATACACACCCATCGGTATTATCCATTCGCCTCATATCACACGGCAAGGCATGCCCATTCAGCCCACGGGCGCAAAGGGCGTTAAAGGAACGGTAGAAGTGTTCGAAGACTTTTCACCCGGTTTAAAAGACCTTGACGGTTTTTCACATATCATTTTATTATATTTTTTTCACCGATCCAAAGGATATGAGCTGGAAACCATCCCGTTTCTGGACACCGAGCCCCGCGGGGTGTTTGCCACACGGGCTCCGAAACGCCCGAACCCCATCGGCCTGTCGATTGTCCGGCTCAAACGGATAGACGGCCGGATTCTGTATATTGAAAACATTGATGTTATAGACAATACTCCGCTCATAGACATCAAACCGTATGTCCCGGATTTTGACGCCTTGCCAAACACACAAACAGACGTTCGGACCGGTTGGCTGGAAGATGTCAAAAAAAAGGATATTGAAAGAAAATCTGATGACCGGTTCAAATAATCATCATCATGCGGGCTATAAACTAATTTTCATTTTCTCCCAAAAGCCATAAAAGATTATTATATATTAATGGGTTATAAAGAAATTACATTACAGATGCCCACCGGGTATGATGATGACCAGCTCAAACAACAGATTCAAAAAGAGCTGGGCATTTCAGAGTGTTCATATCAGATTGAAACAAAAAGTTTAGATGCCCGTAAAAAGAACAACATCCACTGGTTGATCCGGATTGCGGTGATGTCCGACGAGATACCCGGGCCGGGTCTTCACCCGCCCCCATCGCTGGAAATCCCGTTTAAGAAAAGAAATAAGAAAATCGTAGTAGTGGGCAGCGGTCCGGCAGGTTTTTTTTCTGCGCTTGTTCTTCAAAAAGCCGGATTTTATGTAACCCTTATCGAGCGCGGCGCGGATGTAAACAAGCGGGCAGAAGGCATCCGGACATTTGAAAGCACCGGAAAATTTAACCCCATGGGCAACTATGCCTTTGGTGAAGGCGGAGCCGGCACCTTTTCCGACGGCAAACTCACCGCCCGGACCAAAAATATATCCAAAGAAAAACAGTTTATTATTTCCAGTTATATCGCCGCAGGCGCTCCCGAAGAAATCAAATACATGGCCCACCCGCATCTTGGCAGCAACAACCTAAAAAAAATCGTCAAAAATCTGAGAAATGATTTTATCAATCTCGGCGGCACAATTCTTTTTGAAACGTTTTTAGAAGACTTAAAAATAAAAAACCATCGCGTCATCGCGGCAATCACCGACACCGGCATCATTGAAGCAGATTCTTTTATTATTGCGCCGGGCCACAGCGCCCATGAGACATATCGCATGATGATACGACAGGGGGTTTTATTCCGGACCAAGCACTTTGCCATTGGCTGCCGGGTGGAACATCCTCAGGAACTCATCAACCAGGCACAATGGGGTCAAAAATCATTGCCGGGTGTTAAGGCGGCCGAATACCGGCTGACCGCCAAAAACCCGGAATACCTGCCGGTGTTCACCTTTTGCATGTGTCCCGGCGGCATGATTGTTCCGGCTACTCCGTATAAAAATTCAAACATCGTCAACGGCATGAGCCTGTATCTTCGAAACAAAAAATTTGCAAACGCCGCCTGCGTGGCCGGTGTCAACTTAGACAAATTGATGGGCAGGGAAATGTCACCGATTGAAGCCCTGGAATGGCTGGGAACCCTTGAGAACAAATTTTACGAAACCGCAAAAGGCTACCAGGCGCCTTTTTGCCGTATACAAGATTTTATTCACAAAAAAGAACCTTTTCAAACCATTGAATCCAGCTATCCCTTAGGTCTCAAACCGGCACCCCTTTGGGAATTACTGCCGGAAGAAATCAGCAATTCCATTCGGGAAGGATTAAAAGTTTTTCAAAGAAAAATAAAAGGCTTTGAAACCGGCGTGATCATGGGACTTGAAAGCAAAACATCTTCCCCGGTTCAGGTCGTCCGGGATGAAAACCGGTTGTGTGCGGGATTTGAAAACCTGTTTATGGCCGGAGAAGGCAGCGGCCATTCCGGCGGAATCATTTCAAGCGCTGTTGACGGGATTCGCGCGGCAATACAACTTATTAATATTTCATGCTAAACAAATATTTTTAAAAATAAATACAGCCGCATGATTGACGATCAGCACCCAAATGGAATAATATGAATTTCACTTAAACTAAATTGAATTAGGTTACAATAATACCAATCTTCGGAGACAATATCACATGAAAAAAATCACCGTCCTGTTAATCATATCAGTCGCATTCCTTTGTGCATGCAATAGCAACAAGTGGATACGAAAGACTGTTGCAAAGCAGAATAAGTTCATCGCCACCTTAGAACAGCATCAGGTAGAGGATGAAATTGTTCATAAAAAATACAATCACCCCATTAAGATAGACCTTGCAGATTTTAAACGACTGATGGAAGATCTGAGATATATAGAACAAGCCGGATTTATTGGCGAAGATAAAGAGAACGCGATTTTCCAGACAGTTGAAATTGACCGACTGGCACCGGTACTGGCAGACGCTCTGGCAAAAGCCGATGATAGCCAGCGCATCCGGTTTACTTCCTTTAATCAAGGTAAAGCCTTTATTTTTTCGGTCAGCCGTGAAACCGAAGGCGTAATGTTTGTTGAACCCGATGGCCGGTTGAATATTGCATTTCACCTTATTAATTCAGAAATTGACCCGATCGAATCCTCACCTCCCAACCCCGGTATTTCCAGGGTTGATCCTTTAAAAATAAAATCTTCAGACATGACCATCATTCCAACCCGCTATACAGAACTCTTCACATTTGAGACAGGAAAGCAGGCCCCCATGTGGATTGTCGCAAACCTTGAGACGCTGAAGGAAACAGCCGACAGCGAACAAATATCCATTGTCGACGTGAAAAAAAACGCCCCCCCGGCAGCGGCATCTGCGCCAAAAAATACAAAGACGAAAACGGAAAAAGCAACACCGGCGCAAGCTTCTGAAACAATGCTTCAAAAAGACATTAAAAATAAACTTAAATATTTAAAGGAACTGCTGGACGAAGGACTGATCTCGGAAAAAGACTATGATGTCAAAAAGATGGAACTGCTGGACAAGCTGGATTGATGTCATCTGGTCCACAGTCATGATAACCCTGTCAATGATGCATTATACTGATTTATCATGAAAACTTTTTTCATACTAATACTGACATTGCCGTTAATGGCATGCTCCCATTTACCCGATATGTACAATAAAAAACTGATCACAAACACTCAAGCCGCTGATGATTCCGTCCGGGTGAATTGGATGGGCACGGCCGGATTATATCTGTCTGACGGGGAGACCGGTCTTTATATTGATCCGTTTGTCAGCCGGTATGGTCTGTTCAAAGTAGGCCTGGGATTTTCATTAAAATCGCAGCACCGACTTATCAAAGAATGGATTGCCATCACTGGCGGAGAAAGGGCGCAAGCTGTTCTGGTCAGCCATTCACATTATGATCATGTAATGGATGCTCCCTGGTTTGCAAAACCTGCCAACGCCATGATCGTGGGGTCTGAAAGCACAGCCAACGTGGCCCGAGGAGCCGGTATTCCAGAAAAACAAATCCGAATTATCAAAGATCGGGATTCTGTTGTCATCGGCAAATTTAAAGCCACATTTATTAAAAGCATCCATAGCCCGGCATTGTTCGGGAAAATTCCCTGGCCGGGAAACATTAAGCAGCCGCTGATTCCGCCGACATCTGCATCCGCCTACCGGGAAGGGGGTGCTTACGCCATTTTGATTGAACACCCCAAGGGCGATATGCTCCACTACGGCAGCCCGGGAATCAAACCGGGTATTTTTGACAACTTTAACGCTGATGTGATTTTTTTGAGCATCGGCGGTCGCAAAAACACACCGCCGATAGTCAGGCATGTGCTCACACCGCTTCATCCCAAAACCGTTATTCCCATTCATTTTGATGATCTGTTCGGGCCGGTGGATAAACAGATCTCTCCATTGATCGGTGTTAAAATGGATGAATTTTGGGAAACGATGTCGGATAAAAACCTTGCATTTGAGATGAAGACACTGCCCATAGGTGAAGCAGTGGTTCTTTTTCCATGAGGATTAACCAATGCTACTACCAGAACTCACAATCCAGCTTCCCGAATGGGTGTCTGAATATATTGAGCAGTCTTCAAACACATTTGTCACCATCGAAGACCGCATGGACTTTGTGATTGAACTGTCCCGGAAAAATATTGAACAACAAACCGGAGGACCGTTTGGTGCCGCTGTTTTTGATGTGGACGGTCGCCTGATCGCACCCGGAGTCAACATGGTAATCCCGTCTAACTGCTCCATTCTTCACGCGGAAATGGTGGCCATCGCCCTGGCCCAAAAAGTCCTGGGCCGGTTTGACATCAGTGATGGGGGCAAATATAATTTTGACCTGTTTACCACCACCGAGCCATGCGCTATGTGCTTCGGGGCGATTCCCTGGTCCGGTGTTCGCCGTCTTATCTGCGGTGCGGGCAAAAAGGATGCCGAGTCCATCGGTTTTGATGAAGGCCCGAAAATTGAGAACTGGACGCAGGCGCTTTCGGATCGGGGCATTGACGTCATCTGTGATGTTCAGAGGGAAAAAGCAGTATCCGTATTAAATGATTATATCAAATATGACGGATGGATTTATAACCCAAACTCAAAAACATGAATCCAAAACCACCGGCTTAATATAACCTGCATGATAACCAAAAAAATTTTACCCCCGGCGAAATGTTGGAAGGCAAAGCTACCTGGCAACTGGATCAGGCACCGGCAAAAATGTTTCTCCGTCTGTTCTGGTTCACCCGGGGAAAAGGGACTGAAGATATTGAAGTGATTTCTGAGACTGTCTTTGACCACCCCCTGGCCGCAGAATCTTTAGCTTTTCAGTGCCCGGACATGTCCTTTGAAAAAATCATGGCCCGTTTTAAAGAATTAAAATATCGGGCGGCGATTATCGGACCGGAAGGCAGCGGGAAAACTACCCTGCTGGAAACCATCGGCGACCGATTGTGCCAGGACGGCTATAAAACCGTTTATGTGAGATTTAATCAAGAGAACAGACGATTAAAAAAGGATTTATTCAGACAAAACCCAAAAAAACAGAATCACCGATCACGCATTTCTGGTTGACGGCGCAGAACAGCTTTCATGGCTGGCCTGGAAACTTTTTTGCCTGCACACAAAAAATGCCCGAGCAGTGATCATAACATCATTCCTCAGAATTTGCGCGCCTGCCAATTTCTAAGAATGGTGGAGCTTTTTTCTTTGCCATCAAAGTAGCCTGATATTTTAATTTTGAACCTTAATTAACGGCTTCGACTATTTGGGAAGCTTATCACCGAGAATCAATTTCTTAAATGTATTCGCGATATAGCGGCCCGGAATACCGGCGGCCGAATACCCGACGGTCGCCATCATGATATAGATCAAAATCATGGCACCAATCCCCATCTCAGGAGGTACGGCAAGAGGAGACAACAACACGGAAAAGATAATTCCCATAAGAATCCGCCAGGTGTCGGGAGAAAACAGTATATAAAAAACAATGTAGCTGGGTGTAATCGGTCGTTTCGTCAATTTGTCACCTATGATAATTTTTTCACTTAATTTGATAGCGTCGTCAAAAGCCCCATCTACTGCGTTGCATTGTTTTTCCAGCCATTCAATATACTATATGTATTATTTCAAGTCTGAAAAATCAATACGCCTTGCCAATTAAATAAAACTGGCGGAACTATTAACATAACCATCCTAAACCTTTACGAGACAATCAATTTAAGGTAAAAATTATTATCCTATGAAACACCCGTTTGACAATGATAAAAAATATACAAAGGTATTTTCATGATCACTATCAATTATAAATCTATACAAATCCCCATCCTTGCATCAGGAAAAGGATGGCTTGTTGTGAATAAACCGGCCGGTATGACCGTTCACAATGACGCAGGCAATGATCTGTGCTCCATTGCCCGTGATTATATTCAAAAAAAATCAAAACTTTTCCACCCCATATGTCTTGATACGGATTTCGGAATCCACCCGGTTCATCGCCTGGACAAAGAAACCAGCGGGGTTTTGTTGATGGCGGCCGACCGGGACTCATTCCGATATCTTTCAAAACAGTTTGAATCCCGTACGGTAAAAAAACGCTATATTGCCCTTTTACACGGTCCGATAGCATCACAGATAACGGATAAGATACCTGAAACCGATGATCCATGGGAGATGTGGCAATGGCCGCTGGCAAAAGATAGCGGGGGAAGAAACAATCCAGCCGGCAGCGGGCAAAAACAACCCTGTGAAACCAGATACCAGATTATCGACCAAAGCGAGCATTACACCATGGTGGAAATTGAACTGCTCACGGGCCGCAAACACCAGATCCGGCGACATGCTAAACTGGCCAGGCATCCGGTGATAGGAGACGCCCGCTATGGTTCTCTCCGGGCGGTGGACTTTCTTAAAAAAAATTACGCATTTGAACGTCTCGGCCTGCATGCCCGTTCCCTGACATTTCAGGCACCGGAACAACAAGGGACACAAGTCATTGAAACGTCAGAAATGCCTATCCAAATGCGCAAGCTGTTTGAAAACGACAAAATAACCTGACGACCATTTCCTTTCTTCACCTTCAGTCTTCTACCTTCTACCTATTTACATACCATTTGCTTTTTAAAACATGGAATGATATTAAATTTTTCCTTTACTCCGTGAGAAAATCGGATTAGCACAATCAGCGTTACTGGCTAATCTAACTAACTGAAAATATAACATATAAAAAAATAAACCCAGACAATTCATGAAAATTTTCGACAGTCACTGTCATTTAAATGATAAGGCTTACGCAAAAGATACGGCGCAGGTCATCCAACGCGCAAATGCCGCATCGATTGACGCCATGATGGTCGTCGGTATTACCGAACAAACCAGCGCCCAGGCCATTGAAATCGCATCCGCTTACCCCGGATGTTATGCCTCGCTGGGGATACATCCCCATGATGCATCCTCCTGCAATGAAAACGTGCTTTCAAAACTCAAAAAACTGGCAAAGAATCCGCGAGTAAAAGCGTGGGGCGAAACCGGACTTGATTTTAACCGGATGTATTCCCCAAAAGAAGACCAAGAAAAATGGTTTATCCGCCAGCTTGAAACTGCGGATGAACTGGATCTGCCCCTGATTTTTCATGAACGGGATTCTAAAGGTCGTTTTCTGGACATGCTAAAAGCACATTATTTGCACAATAGCTGCAAAGGTGTGGTACATTGTTTTTCCGGTAACAAAAAAGAACTGGACGAATATCTCAAACTCGGACTGCATATCGGTATTACCGGCATTGTGACGATTCAATCACGGGGAAAGGATTTGCGAAAACTGGTACCCCATATCCCTGTTAACCGAATTCTGGTGGAAACCGATGCCCCATACCTTACCCCGGCGCCGGAAAAAAATAAAACCCGGAGAAATGAACCGGCTTTTGTTCGCTCAGTTTTAATGAAGGTCGCCGATGTGCTGGAAGCAGATCCGGAACAGCTGGCAGAAACCATATGGAACTCAACATGCCGATTATTTAATATAAATTCAAACGATTAAACAAAATATATCTATATAAAAATCAGGAGTTAGACGTCATGAAATTAGGCATTACCGGCCTTGCCGGGTCCGGAAAAACAACGGTTTTTGAAGCATTGACCGGAGAATTTTCCGATACGGGCAGCAAAACGGAAAACCGGATGGGAACCATCCGGGTACCGGATGCAAGGATCGACAAACTCAGCGCCATATTTAATCCGAAAAAAACCATTTACGCCCAGGTGGAATATTTCCTACCGGGAAAATCCGGCAAGGCAAAAGATTCCGGCAAGGAAGATGCCGCATGGACGGCGGTCCGGGATGCGGATGCCCTGATCCATGTCATCCGGAATTACAAAATGTTCGGACTTGAAGAACCGGATCCGGCATCGGATTTTTCCCTGCTTGACCAGGAACTGATAATGATGGACCTGGCACAAACGGAAAAACGCATCGAACGGATGGACGCAGAAGCCCAAAAAGCAAAAAAACCCGATCCGGAAGAGCGTGAATTGCTGGGCGAATGCAATAAAGCCCTGGAATCGGAAACCTCCTTGCGAAAACATCCCGACCTGGCCACTGCCCACAAATTAAAAGGGTATGCCTTTTATTCAGGCAAACCCATGCTGGTTTTATTTAACAATGAAGATGAAGACGATGCCCTGCCCACACCTGATCCGGTTTTTGATCAGGAAGACCGCATGATTATCCGGGGAAAACTTGAGCATGAACTGGCCCAGATGACTGAAGAGGAGGCAGGCGAACTGCTGGAAGAATTTGAAATTTCCGCCTCTGCTACCGACCGGGTAGTTAATGCATCATACAAACTCATGGGGCTGATATCTTTTTTCACGGTGGGAGAAGATGAAGTCCGGGCCTGGACCATAAAAAAAGGAACTACCGCCGTAGATGCCGCAGAAGTCATTCACTCGGATATCAAAAAAGGATTTATCCGGGCAGAAGTCATCTCCTATGATGACTTCATGGATGCCGGTTCCCTGGCAAATGCCAAAAAGAAAGGCACCCTGCGTTTAGAAGGCAAAACCTATGAAGTGCAGGACGGGGATATTATTAACTTCCGGTTTAATGTTTAACAGTTAAAACTCGATTCGGCCGATAAGCCCCAACGTCACCGTATCCGTATCCACATCGTCTAAGGCTTTATCTATATCCCAGTTATCAAATCGGTAATTGGCATTGATGTCCAAATGAATATAGGGCAGCAATTCAAAATCAAGGCCTGCTTTTAACGCATAAAAAGGCTTATCGGCAAAATCCCCGTCCGAGTAATGGGTCCCGATGCCCAGTCCGCCGTAAACCAGCCCGCCGACAATCACAAATGCCTGGGGACTGTAAACAGTCTTGCTCTTTCCGGTTAACTGCTCATCGGCAATTTCCACATCAAACTGGAACCCGAAAAGGGACGGCTTATACTGGTATGACACAACCATGGCGAATCCGTCCTCTTTGATGTCAGACACATCAATATCATCAATACTTTTCCAGTAATGCCCCCCGAGCCCGAGTCTGTGGTCCCCGGCATATGCCGATGAACAAAAGCTCCAGATCCCGAACAACAAAACGATCATAACAATACCTTTTTTCATTCCGAACCTCCTGTAAGTTTTTCATCTCATTTGTCAAAATTTAATGATGAATATATCATTTCAACTGGATATATCAAAGAATATCTCTGAATGCATCATTAAATTTGCTGAACAAAATCATAGCCATTCTTTTGTTACTTTTCTTGCCCATCAAGAAAAGTGAAAGGGAAAAAACACATTAATAAAGTATGTTATCAGAATGTAATTGTCATTGACAATTAATAGATATGGTGTCCCCCGATTTTCCGGATGGGGGTCGACATTATTGAATATTTTAAAAATCAGGCTGATGAAACCGGAATTCCCTATCAGAACCTGATCAACCTGTACCTGCGGGACTGTGTGCAATCCGAACGTAAGCTTTCATTTAATTGGGATTCGTAAACCGCATTTCCCCCCACATTCCCGGGTAACACTGGCAAATTTTGCCAGTGCGCGCAGCGCAGAAGGGATTCTTCATGTGACAAATATTCGAGGTTATTGACATCCCTTTTGTTCCTTCGGAACACGGGCAACGAGTTGCCCGTGCCACCCAGGACTATTTTCCAACGATACCTGCTGTGTCGAAATACGGAATAAAAGAATGAAATATTGACGCCAGTGGGATGCCCATTGCGATGCGGCCCTGAGCTGATGGTTTCCGTGGATCACGGGGGC
>JAQIBZ010000248.1 GCA_027858815.1 Desulfobacteraceae bacterium | reverse complement strand
GAACTGTACCAGAAATTTCAGGCAGCAGGCTTAGACAATGAACAGCTGATCATTGATCCGGTGGTGGCTCCGGTTATTTGGGAAGACGGGATTCATCACAACAGGAGTGTCCTGTCATTGATGCGCAACCTTCCGGACCTGCTGGGTTTTCCAGTTAAAACCATTGCCGGTATCTCAAATCTGACCACCGGAAAAATCCCGAAAAATAAAAAACAACTGCTGGAACAGACATTTTTACCTATTTTAGCATCTTCCGGTCTGACAATGGCCCTTCTCAATGTATTCCACCCAGAAACCATGCAAACCGCCCGAGCGTGTGACACGCTATTGACTTCTGGGATTTTTACGTGGGCAAACCTTTAAATTGATTTCACTTCCTCATGCAGCCAGTCAACCCATTGATCAATTCCCTCCCCGGTTTGACAGGAAACTTCAAAAATCTTTATATCCGGGTTAATTTTCAACACCCGCTCCCGGCATTTTTTCACGTCAAAATTTGATAATGACAGGTAATCCACCTTATTAATGACCAGGGCGTGACATACGGAAAACATCAGGGGGTATTTTAATGGCTTGTCATCTCCCTCGGGAACGCTTAAAATCATAGCATTTTTGATAGCACCGGTTTCAAACTCCGCCGGACAAACCAGGTTTCCCACATTTTCTAAAATAACAAGATCAAGACTATCCGTATCCATGGCATCCAAACCGGATTTCACCATAGTGGCATCCATATGACAGAAAACGCCGGTGAGTATGTGGATGGATTCAATCCCTTCCTGCGCGACTTTTTCCGCATCCACCATAGAATCAATGTCTGCCTCCATAACTCCGATTCGCAGTTTTTCTTTAAGATTTCTAATCGTCTGAATCACCAGGCTGGTTTTCCCGGCACCCGGCGACGCCATCAGGTTGAGCAGAAATGTTTTTTCCTTTCTAAGCTTGTCCCGAAGCTGCTTTGCCAGCTTCGTGTTATCTGCTAAAATATCTTCTTTTACTTCAATCAGTTTTATTTCTTCGCTCATATTGCCTCCAGATTTTTAACAATATATTCACGGCCGGAAACGAGGGTATTTTTTTCACTTCCGCATTTAGGGCATGCCAGGGTTTTATCTTCCTTAATTTTTGCTACATACGAGTGCCCACAATCATTGCACTTCATTACCACCGGGGTTCTTTCGATCTTCAATTGTGCGCCTTCAGCGATACCACCTTTGGCCAGATGATCAAAATACTGCTGCATCCACTTATCCTCCAAGTCACTCAATTCCCCGACCTGAAGGTGCACGGCAACCACTTTATTCACATTATTATCAACTGCATGCTTTAAAACAACCTTCAAAATACTATTTATAACCGGTAATTCATGCATGACTCTCTCCTTTACGCATATTTGCTGTAGTCAACTCCCCGCATCTGGCTTCTTCGTTTATACCAGTCATTTTCATCCACCGGCGGCAAAACGATATCTTCCGCGTTTTTCCGGATCAGGGAGATGGCATCTGACGGACAGGTGGAAACACAAAGCCCGCATCCAATGCATTTATCTTCAATTACAGCATAAACTTCATCTTTTTCTTCAATAGCATGAACCTGGCATCGTTCATCCATACAAACACCGCAACTGACACATTCTTCCGCATCAATTACCGCATAATAATTTGAATTCACGGCTTTTGCGCCGCCATATTCATTAACCCCCCTTAACACGCCGCAACAGCAGCTACAGCAGTTACAGATGTAGTAATGCCCTCGTTCGATATTACTTGTGAGATGAACCAGTCCGGCTTCTTCACTCATCTTTAAGATATCATAGGCTTCTTCTTTTGAGATCGGCCGGGCCTTTAGCGGATGATCATCAAAAAAATTAGGAATCGGGGCGATGGCCAGACATACTTCCATGGGCTTATCACAGCGTTCTCCCAGGAGTTCATGTTCTTTTTTACATATACAATCATTGACCGCAAAGGATTTACCCTTTTCGATAATGGAAGAAACCTGTTCAAACGGCATGGTCACCTCATTGCTGGAGATTTCTTTTTCCACGGGCACCACGTTCATCAGCGGCACTTTGCTTTGAAAAAACTGAGGACCGAATGTTTTTTCATATTCCTTGCACAACACGGCAAATTCTTTTGTCATACGTTTTAACTGGAATTCAAAAATACCAAACACCCAGGGCGCTATTTTATATAGCGTTACTTCTCCAAAATCCACACCGAAAATCTGACCTTTTCCCCACATTTTTCTCAAATGATCATTCAATCCATCCAATGAGCGACCGGTTCTTTCGGCAATCTGGTCGGCTGTTTCAAAAGAAAGCCGCATATCGCAGAAGACTTCCGCATCTTCGGGTGTAAAAATCAGCTTTAAAATTTTAATTTCAACCCCGTTATCCGATTCAGGAAATCCATTGGGAAGGGTATCTAATACCTTTGCCAGTTTTTTATAACCATCTTCACTCATTTTTTCTCCTTTATTTCAATTGTTTATATAGTTGATTGATTGATTTTTTATGACTTTATAAAAATAAGTTATTCAGGCCGAAGACCGGAAAAAAGTGTTAAAACCACAGTACGTTGTCGATCCCTTACTTTATTTTCATCCTTTTCCTTATCCGGAATGTGATGATCAATCCGGAGCATGGCAAACCCGTGAACAATGGACCAGGCAGCCATTGCCATTTCATGAGGATCACCTTCTTTTAAAAACCCTTTTTCCTGATTGACCATTATTATATCCCGCAGCAATTTAAATACCGGTATGGATTCGGGTTTGAATTCTTCCGAAAAATAAGAGTTTTCAAGGCGTGTTCCGAACATTACCCGATAATGGGCGGGAAAATGAACCGCAAAATCTATATATGATAAGCCGCTGATGGCAAAGTGATCCAGCTCATTGCCCTTATTTCTTGCAATTCTTTCCTGGGTTTGACGGAGCATCATTTCAAAACCTTCTTTGGCCACTGCGCCCAAAATAGCGTTTTTGTCCTTAAAATGTCGATATGGGGCCGCATGGCTAACCCCGGCCCGTTTGGCTATTTTTCTTAAAGAAAGGTCTTTTGCTCCCTGTTCGGATATAATTTCCACTGCCGTATCAATCAACACACGAGAAAGATTGCCGTGATGATAAGAGTGGGATTGTTTTTTTAAATCTATCTTCATTTATTTTTTCTTATTTGAATATTTTTTTAGCTTTAAATGGATTATGTTTTAAATGATAATGTTTACAGTGTCAACATTATTTTTTTAAAATTTATACACAGGCTATCCGGACAACCACAGATTGAGGGGCTATACTAACACCTTGGCATTCCATGTGATCCACTCGAATTTGCCACTGATCAATTCTGCATTATATTAAGAGTATTGCAACTTACGTAAAAAGGATATTAATCATGAAAATATATATTTATTTATTATTAATCGGAGTTATAGCCATGACAACACTTGGATGCAAAAAAACCAGTGAAATTAATGAGGCAAACGCTACTGACAATAAGACTTCTTCTGTTCAAAACAAAACATTGGAAACCGCCACATTTGCCGGCGGATGTTTCTGGTGTATGGAAGCACCGTATGAAAAAATTGACGGGGTGATTGATGTTGTTTCCGGCTATACCGGCGGGCAACGAATAAATCCGACGTATGAAGAAGTATCATCCGGAAAATCCGGTCACCTGGAAGTCATCCAGATCGCCTATGATCCGGCAAAAATTTCATATGAAAAGCTACTGGATATATTCTGGAGACAGATTGACCCCACAGATGTCGGCGGCTCATTTGTGGATCGGGGACCCCAATACCGGTCAGCCATTTTTTACCATACCGAAGAGCAGAAACTGATAGCAGAAAAATCAAAAGCAGACATTGGCGCATCCGGCAGGTATAATAGCCCAATTGCCACTGAAATTATTCAATATGATAAGTTCTACCCGGCAGAAGAATATCATCAGGACTATTACGATAAAAACCCCATACGATATAAGTATTACCGTCATAGCTCCGGCCGGGATAAATATTTGGAAAAAATCTGGAGAAAAGACGCTGAAATAATAAATCCCGAGAAAAAAACCGGCTATTCAAAGCCTGAAGAAAAAGTACTTAAAGAGCGGCTGACACCGCTTCAGTACTCTGTCACACAAAAAGACAAAACAGAACCTCCCTTTAACAACGAATACTGGGACAACAAAAAAGAGGGTATTTATGTGGATATTGTATCCGGGGAACCGCTTTTTTCATCCACAGACAAATTTGATTCCGGCACTGGCTGGCCGAGCTATACCCGCCCGATTTCAGAGCAGGCTTTAATTGAAAAATCAGACAACAAACTGTTTATGAAACGGGTTGAAGTCCGAAGTAAAAATGCGGATTCCCATCTCGGGCATGTATTTGATGACGGTCCGGCCCCCACAGGGTTAAGATACTGTATTAACTCTGCTTCTTTAAAATTTATTCCAAAACAGAATCTTGAAAGAGAAGGGTATAAGACCTTTATCGATTTATTTAAATAAAAAACACTGCTTTCAGCATGAAACCTGAAAGCAGTGCCAAAGATTTTCCGGTTCAAATCCGATTTGAATTGCGTGTTTAAAATTTTTCAACCACTTTACTTTAGCTTACTATTTCCCGAACCGGCTACCTGTTTGGCCACGCTATTAGAATCCACCATTCCGCCCCAGCCGGTTGCCAGTGTATCTACCAGAATTTTATCGATATAGGCTTACTTTATCAGATTTTCCTCTTTATCCTTAACCCATCTTTTTCACAATAATGAGCAAATGCTCATTATTGTGAAAAAGATGGGTCAGCGCTTTTGATGACCTAAAACCTCTGCAACAACCCGACTAAGCTCCTCTTTAAAATATGGCTTCCGAATAAATCCTGATAATCCGATTCTTCTTATTTCACTGACATCTGCCGGTTTTAAAAAACCTGAAGAAATAATTACTTTAACATTTTCATCCATATCTTTCATCATTTCGAAAACTTCCCGACCATTCATCACCGGCATAACCATATCAAGAATAATCAGATCGATATTTTTCAATTCCTTTTTAAACAGATCAACTCCGGCTTTTCCATTTTCTGCCAGAATAACGGTGTAACCCATGTCCTCAAGCATTGATTTTGCAGTAATACGGATAAACTCCTCATCCTCGACAAGTAAAATATTACCAGTGCCCTTTGTAATCGTTTCGTTTTCCGCAAATACGTCGGCATTATCGTCTGAACCCGGCAGAAGAATATGAAAAACCGTACCGGAGCCGGGCTCACTGTAAACAGAGATCGCACCATGATGATTTTTCACAATACCATACACCGCTGACAGACCCAGACCGGTTCCTTTTCCCTGTTGTTTGGTAGTAAAGAATGGTTCAAAAATCTTTTGTCGATTCTCATACGGTATTCCAACCCCGGTATCACGGACTTCAATCTGAATAAATTCACCCGGCGTCAGCTCAAAAGGGCTTGCCTGGCAAAAAACTTCTTCCAGGCGAATATTTCTGGTACTGATTGAGATTTCACCCCCATCCGGCATGGCATGGCTTGAATTTATACACAGATTCATCAATAAATTCTGAAGCTGTGAATTATCACCGATTACCATATAACCAGCGGCTTTCAAATCACAATGAATCGTTATCTTCTTATCAATGCTCCCCTTAAGAAGCATCGCACTATCGTTGATTATTGAATGCACATCCACTGACGTAGATACCAGCTTTCCTTTTCTGCTGAATGCCAGCAGCTTAGCAGTCAGATCAGCTGCCCGGGAAGAGGACTGAATGATCATCTCAATATAACGGGTATCCTCTTTGTTGAGATTACCATTGCCTTTAATAATTTCTGCCGCTCCTAAAATACCGGCCAGCATATTATTAAAGTCATGCGCCACACCACCGGCAAGAACGCCGACAGCATCCATTTTCTGGGAATGATGCAGCTGATCTTCGAGTTCTTTTCGCTCGGTTATATCGCGGACAATTGCCTGAATATAGGCGCCGGTTGAAAGTTCCACCAGATTCAGGCTGACTTCTGCTATAAACAGCGTGCCGTTCATTTTTTTATGCTGCCATTCAAAAAGCTGAGGATTCCCCGCCATAGCGGCATTAATTGTTTCAGTTGCCTTTTCATGGGATTTTCTTCCATCCGGCTGAACAGGCGGCATGAATTCTGCCGGTGAGTGGCCTACAATCACATCCCGACTGCACCCATACAAAGATAGCGCTTTCTGGTTGCAATCGATAAACTTATCACCAGTCATCAAAAGTATTGCATCACCCGCAGATTCAAACAAATTCCGGTAACGGGCTTCCGATTCATTCCGAGCCGCCTCAGCCAGCTTCCGCTTGGTAATGTCAAGCGAAGAAGCCATCAGAGCAACCGGTCGGCCATTATCATCGCGAACCGCTGCGGCTGAAAACTGCGCACTAAAAATCGTTCCATCCTTTTTTAGTGCCTGAACTTCTTCAAACTCTATATTTTCAGTTTCCACAGTGTTCAGGATCTCTGCAATGCGATCACCGACCACCCAAAACTCATTAACAGAGCGTCCAAGAACTTCATCCGGACGGTCATACCCCCATGTCTTAAGAAACGCCGGGTTTACATGACTCAGATTCCCCTCTATCGTTGACATGACAATCGGAATTGATGCAGACGCCACAAGAAAGGCCATATTTCTGTATTGCTCACGAAGCTGATATTCTTCCGTAATATCCTGAAAAACCAAAACTACACCGTTAATGCTTCCGGCGGCATCCCGAATAGGAGCCCCTGAATCAGCAATCTGGTATTCACTTCCATTTTTGGAAATCAGCGTGGTATGGTCGGCCAGGCTCACAATCTCACCTGTGGCCAGCACCTTTTCAACCGGATTACCCGCTGGTCTATTCGTTTTAGCATTGATTATCTGAAAGACATCATTGAGTGGCCGGCCGTTTGCCTCATTCATCCACCACCCGGTGAGTATTTCAGCCACCGGATTCATGCGGACAACTTTTCCATCCGCATCCGTGGCAATGACTGCGTCGCCGATAGAATGAAGTGTGGTTCGCAGATTCTCTTCATTCCGCCGCAGTTTCCGCTCAGCCTGGCGCGAGCGCACCAGACCATAAGCCACGCCCAAAAATGCCATGAGCAACAGACAAAAAGTACTAACAATGATCCATATCAGCTTCTTGTACTGATCATAAAATGAAACCGGTTGATTCAGAATCTGACTCCCGGGCGGCAAAAGCGATAAAGGAATGCCATGACGCTGCAATTGCCTGAAATCAAATTTCAGCTGGGTGGGTGTTTCATAACGTAACGGGATATCACCGGCATTTTTACCGGCAAGAATCATAAGTGCTTTTTGGGCTGCTGCTGCACCCTGATCATAACCGCCGACCAGATGCCCGCCGATGATACCGTGGTTTAACTGGAAATGCCATGTGCCATAGACCGGTACCGCCGAATGGTCACAGACCATTTTACTTCCCTGGTCGTATTCAAAAAATACGCCGGTATTGTCGCGGAAAAACAGCGTAAAAAGCACGATGGTCTGGGGGGGTAACTTCCGGACGGCACGGATCAGCTCCGTTGCACTGACATCATAGAGCAGCTTCAGCTTTGGCCCTGAAAACCAGCGGCTTCTCATCAGCCGCCTGACTTCTTCCTGAATGCGCTTACCGGTCGTGGTGTCATCGGTGATCACGACAACATTGCGGCAATCCGGATGCAGCCTGCGAATGAGCACCAAATTGCCGGCAATATCCGCTCTTTCATTAACACCCGTTGTATTGGTAATCCCTTTCAGGTCCTGTTCATTTACATAATTGACTCCGCAAAAAACATGCGGTGTGTCGCCAAAAATCCGGCACCCCCGATCCTGAAAAAAATTAAATGCGTTATTGTCTGATGTGATAACGACATCATAGTCGTGCCTGCGGTATTTCAGGTTCAGCAAGTCGCTCAACATATCCTGATACACAATATCAAACTGACGTTTGGTGTCCATATACTCAACATGCAGCTCAACACCGCTGGCAGCCAGAGTATCTTCCACACCTCGTGTAATCTCATCAGTCCAGAGATATCCTTTGTGGTAAGAATTGAGCAGCACCACCCGTTTTTGGGTCGATGAAACGTCCAAGTCTCCGGTTTCTGAATAAGCCGGTATTAAAGATAAGGAACAGAAAATCCATAAAAAAAGTACGGAAATTTTTAATAGTACGATTCTGTCACGCATACTTCTTAACCTTTCTCTTCCTTTTTCAGGCAGGCAAAAACGACGGTACAAAAAAGATTTTCTGATAGCATCGAACTAACCAAATGCTCAACATTGTGGTCCACTGTTTTTCGTTCTTTCTCCTCGCTCTCACGATCCCCGGTAGGAATTATATTGCAGAACTATTCATCAAACAATGACGACTAAAAAAGCGGATGGGATTCGTTCTTTTGCAAGGCTTCCGGGATGAAGCAGTCGCTCGGCTACCGCGATTCCCGGATAACGCAGAAAAAGGGCGAATCACATCCGCTTTATAAGCCGCGCATTTGTTCACTGCG
>JAQIBZ010000211.1 GCA_027858815.1 Desulfobacteraceae bacterium | reverse complement strand
ATTCCCGAATGTTTCTATCGGGAATCCAGTTATGTGTTATATCCGAACATAGATTCCGGCTAAGCTTGTCCTCGAATGTTTCTATCGGGGAAGCATGCCGGAATGACATTGTGCTGGCCAAAACGATGACTAAAGTCGAAAATTTTATCACAGTAATCGGAGGGAAAAAGGCGGATAGGCGAATGTCCGCATCTGAATCGGGAAATTATTATATCAATTCCCGGCTTGCCATCCCGGTGCTCAATTATATTATAGACGGCGGCGGAACCCTGTTTCCGGAAAATGGGTACCGTTTCGGGAACTTGACAACGGAAAGGTCAGAAATCCGTTTTTTCAGCGTCGGTGTGCAGATCCTTTAAAACAGGTTGCCTCTGGTTCCTATTCTGATATGCTACTGGAAGCCGGAAGAAGGGATGGAATCCAGTTTTCATCTTTTTTTTTGATGCAACTGCCGGTGATAATCTCCACATAGATTCCATCTATACCCTGACGGCCGGTTTTGTTTATATGTTTGAAAAAATTACCGGACGGCATGGGAGCAGATAATACATCATGTTTTTAATTAAAACCTATGTAAAATCAGATGGTAGTTCCAGTGATCGCCAGTTTGAAGAGGGGCTGGCTTTGATATACAGGGGTTTGTGTAAATAATAATAAAAAAGGGGAGGTAGTTATGACCGAAGCAACGCTTCAGGCTTTAGACGGTCTCAGGGATCTTTCAATGATAAAATGGTATATTATACCGCTACTTATGATTGTTCTCTATATTTATGCAAAAGAAATCAAACTGGCCCGTTTTAGCGGCAACTGGAATGCGGTTTTTGCAGGGCTCACTCTCTTCGGCGTTGATTTTTTTAATGAAACCTGGAACGGGTGGGTTATGGTGTTAACCGAGCGCTCTGCCTTCTGGACAGCGCCGGGAGACACCGCTCTGCGCACCATGGTCGGCTGGAACATTGAAATTATTTTCATGTTCCTGATTTCAGGTATTGTCTATTATCATACGCTGTCAGAAAGCACGACGGAAAAAATATTGGGCATTCCTGAAAAGTGGGTCTGGGCGATCGGCTTTTCGGCTTTTGCGGTTTTTGTTGAATGCCTTCTCAATGCCGGTGGACACCTGGTCTGGGAATACCCGTTTTGGGAACGGTCTTTCAAGGGGGTCTGGCTGATATTCTTTTTCGGCTACTTCCATTTTTTCTGTGCCATCATTCTCGTGATCAGCTTGAAAACAATGAAGAATAAAATTATTACAATGTCTATTATCTATGCCGTACCGACAATTATGAATATCCTTGCTTTCGGTTTTTTTGGATGGAATTATTAGCACTGTTATCCGCCGATGGAAACCATCTGCTCGGGCTGCGCAAGGGAAGTAAGGTTTTCCGGATGCTGAAAGGGTTTTCTGGCAACTGCTTTTAAAAATACGGATTTAAGATCATCGTCCAGCAGCCCTAAGCGCAGCGGGGTTTTAATATCTTCACAGATATCCGATAGCAGGCAGGTGAGGATGTGTCCGTCAGCCGTCAGCCTCAGTCTGTTGCATTCCTTGCAGAAATGATTGCTGACAGGGCTGATGAATCCGATTTCGCCCATGGCGTCTTTAAATTTGTATCTCACGGCAGGACCGTCGTTTTTATCCTTTTGAACAGGGATGAGATCTCCAAGTATCCGGACTTTTTTCATTATTTCGGGAACCAGTAATGGATTGCCATCCAGCATAGACGTTTTCCCGATGGGCATGAGCTCAATAAAACGGATGTGGAATGGATATTTAAATGAAAGTTCAGCCAGTTGTATCAGATCATCGTCATTAACACCGTTGATCACCACCACATTGAGTTTGATTGGGGCAAATCCGCGCTGAAGGGCCAGTTCAATGCCTTCCCATACCTGTTTAAAAACATTATCCCCGGTAATCCGTTGGAATTTTTCAGGGTTTAATGTATCGAGGCTGATATTTAATCGTTTGACACCGGCGGCTGCGATTCGGTCAATGTACTGTTTGAGAAAAACGCCGTTGGTCGTTAAAGAAATATCTTTTAATCCCTCAATCGTGGAAAGGTTCTCAAGAAATTTACAACATCCTTTTCGAACCAGAGGCTCTCCGCCGGTAATTCGGATTTTATTGATTCCCATACTGACGCCAATGCGGGCGATCCTCAGGATTTCTTCATAACGCAACACATCTTTGTGGCGTAATTTTTCTTTGGGTAGTCTTGGGTTGCAGTATATGCACCGCAGATTGCACCGGTCGGTAATGGATATTCTCAGATAATTTAAATGTCGTTTGTATGGATCAATTAGTTGGTGTTCCTGCAATTTTATAAGTTCCTAAAATATTAATTTACGGTTGTTGATTATGTAAAAAGTACTCGGATGGCTAAGTTAGAAGTTCTATATACAAGGCGTAGCAATTTTTCAGACAAGAAATAATACAAGTCGTATATTGAGTGTCTGAAAAATAGCTACAACGCAGTAGATGGGACTTCTAACGACGCCATCATGGTTTGCGGTTCAGCTTCTTGCAATACTCCGGGATTGAAATCATGGGCGGTCTTTCATCTCCGGTGATTTCATAAATATCTGCCTCATATTCACCGGAAGTCAGTTTATACTGGATCATTTCATGGAACAAGTCGATATTGAGTTTTATTTTTCCCAGGCCTTCAATGCGATTAATGAATGTTTTAAGAATAACAAAAGCCATTCTGCCCAGTGCCTTTGTGTCCTGGTTGCGATGCACCCGGCGATCCAGGTCCACCTGGGCAATCACGTCAAGTCCCCATTTTTCATAAATATCTAAAATCATGCTTGTTTCTATACCATATCCAATAGGAAATGAAATGCTTTCCAACAGCGATCGATACCCGGCGTATTCACCGGACAGGGGCTGGAGGATCTGGGTCAGTTCCGGAAAAAACAAAGAAAACAAAGGGCGGATAATCAATTCGGTAACTCTCCCGCCGCCGGTGGCCCGGATTTTTGTTTGGTCAGTGGCAATGGGCCGATCATAGAAGGCCTTGGTATACTTTATATGATCATACATCAGCAAGGGGCCGAGAAGGGCATAGGCAAAACGATGGTGTATATTTTTAATATCTGCGTCCAGGTAGATGATGATGTCTCCGCAGGCGATATGCAGTGCTTTCCATAGATTTTCCCCCTTACCGATAAAAGATTCAAGATGGGGCAGAATGTTTCTTGCCTCATAAACGTCGGCCCCATAGCTTTGTGCGATATCTAATGTATTATCTGTTGAACCGGAGTCGACAACCACAATTTCATCAAGTAGAGGATATCGTGTCATCAGTTCTGATTTCATGATAACGATTTCTTTGGCAATTGTTTTTTCTTCATTTAATGTCGGCAGGCACAGGGAGATCTTCAGTTGTTTTCGGTTTTTGGCTTCAAGCAGCTTTTTGATATCTTTAAATTCTGAATGGTGAAATGTATTTGTTTTCAGCCAGCTATGATTCATCGCAGACCCCGCTGTCGATTGCCATGATAACACCGATAATTTGTGCGATACCGGTAAACATGGGTTTTATTTTCATTGAAGCGTTTTCAAGATGAACATTTTTGCCTTCTGTAACCCCCAATGTAACGGCAGGGATTTTTTTGCCGAGAAAAATAGACAGCTCAGATTCACTCGAATCACTTGCCGGTTCAATGCTGAGCGCTTTCATGATCGCAACCGTATTTTTCACCAGCGGATGCTTATAGCGCAGCGTCGCAGGCGTCAGATTGCTGATAATGTTGAGTTCAAGGCTGACATGATTTTCATGTCTGATGCCGGAAATGATATCTTCTATCTCGGCATGCATCCGTTTTACCATATCTTCGGAATCACTCTGGATTTCAAATCCCAGCCGGGCATTATAGGCGATAACGCCGTGCTTGAAACCGCCGTTGATTTTTCCGATAATCACCCGGGCGCGTGGCCGCTGTGGGAGTTCCATGGCCAGGATTTCATCAATCACCTTGTTTAAAATAATGATGGCATTCGGCTTATACCGGTGCTCCCATCCACCGGTTGCAGAAACATTACACGTGATCTCTCCCCGGATAATGCCTTCGGAGTAATAATTTAAGCGTCCCAGCTTTTCGCCTTCAACAATCACAGCCCCCCGGATGGGTCCATCCCAGGTATCCAGGAGATGGCGGATGCCTTGCAGATTCCCTTTTCCAATGGATTGTGGAACCCCTGCCAGAACGATGTCTGATTGGAACTCGATATCAAGATGTTTAAAAATGACCGGCAAAGAGGCAAGGACAGCGACCCCCAGTGAATTGTCCAAGATACCCGGCCCTGATATGGTCGTTTTCCGTACGATATAATTATGATCAATATCCGCATCCATAAATGTATCTATGTGGGCAACAACAAAAATGGGTGGCCGGGAACTTTCTGAATTTCCCTTGATGATGCTGATGGGAATATTGTAATCGTCTGTTGCACAATAATCTGCCTGGGCATCGGACAGACGTTCCAGGAAAATTTCGGTTCGTGCCTGTTCGTGAAATGTCGGGGCGGGGGTCTGGCCGATTAGCACGATATTGGAAATAAGGACTTCCTGTATTTCTTTTATCCGGTCAACAAAAGCAGGTATTTTTTTTAAGATGTCGTCCATGGCCGTACCATTTTATTTGTCATTCGAATAATAGCTCACAATTGCATCGCACAGTCCGGGGATGGTGTAGGATTCGGCTTCAATATGGACGCTGAATCCATTGTTTTCTGCAGTTTCGTTTGTGATGGGCCCGATGGATGCAATGGTGACATTTTTTAACAAAGAATCAAACCGATCCGCCGGAATGAGTTTTTTAAAATTGGTGACCGTGGAGGAGCTGGTAAATGTTATCAGATCAATATCGCCCTGCTCGAGTTGATGGATCAGCGGGTCTGCATTTTTCGTATCGTTTATTGTGTGATATGCGGCAATCTCATCAATGACTGCGCCCATCTTTGATAATTCTTCGGGAAGAATCGGTCGGGCTTCCGCCGCCCGGGGCAGGAGAATTCGCTTTCCGGCAACGGTTTCAGCGTTAAAGGCGGAAATAATGGATTCCGCTCGAAAGCTATCCGGAAGAATGTCGGTATTGATCCCGTAAGATTTCAGCCGTTGCGCGGTCACGGGGCCGATACAGGCAGTTTTAAGGGTCCCTAAAGCTCTGGCATCTTTTCCTTTTTTTAAAAGGCGGTTGAAAAAGAATTCCACGCCGTTGACGCTGGTAAAAATGATCCAGTCATAGGTGTTTAGGGCGTTGATAGCGGTATCCAGCAGAGAAAAATCTTGTGGCGGAATCGTTTTAATAACCGGATATTCCAGGCAGTCAGCGCCCAGTTCGGTTAATCGGGCTATCATGTCACTGGCCTGGGTCCGGGCCCGGGTCACGACAATTTTTTTTCCAAAAAGGGGCCGGTTTTCAAACCATTTCATTTTTTCCCGCAATGAAACCACATCCCCGACCACGATAATGCAGGGGGCTTTCAAGCCTGCAGCGTTGACATTTTCAACAATTGTTGAAAGGGTGCCGGTGACGGCCTGCTGCCGGGTCGTTGTTCCCCAGCGGACTAATGCTACCGGAGTGTCTGCACTCATTCCGTTTTTTTGAAGGGAAGCAACGATATTGGGCAGATTTTTTACCCCCATCAGAAAAACCAGTGTACCGCTGATTTGTGCCAGGGCCTTCCAGTTAATGGATGAGTCTTTTTTTGTCGGGTCTTCGTGCCCGGTGATAAATGTTACGGTGGACGTAAATTTTCGATGGGTCAAAGGGATTCCCGCATATGCCGGTGCGGCAATGGCAGATGTTACGCCCGGTACCACTTCATAAGCCAGGCCTTCTTCAAGCAAGGCTTCGATTTCTTCTCCGCCACGGCCGAATATAAATGGATCACCGCCTTTTAAACGGGTAACCGTATGACCCTGTCTGGCTTTTTCAACCAGCAGGTTGTTTATTTGCGTCTGGGTCAGGGTATGGTCGCCGCCTTTTTTACCGGCATAGATCAGTTCGGCATCTTTGCGGGCATATTTTAACAGTTCGTCTGCCGACAGATAATCATAGACAATGACATCGGCAATTTCGATGCACGCTTTCCCTTTTAATGTGAGCAAGCCCGTATCACCGGGACCTGCGCCCACCAGATATACTTTATTTTTCATTTTTTATTTAGTCCCTGGGTCAGTTTTGTCCAGTATTTCTCTGGCACCCATATCAATCAGCCGTTCGGCAAGTTCGATACCGATTTTTTCCGCATCTGCGACCGGCCCGGTGACAATCTGTTTGATTATTTTTGAGCCGTCAATTTCGGCTACAATGCCGGTGATGGTTAATTCAGTATCATTGATTGTCCCGTACGCGGCCATGGGTACCTGGCAACCGCCTTCCAGTCGATGGAGAAAGGCCCGTTCACCGGTAATTACCTGGTGCGTGACAGTGTGATCCAGCTTTGATAAAATTTTATTGATATCCGGATCATTTTTACGGGATTCAATACACAATGCCCCTTGACCTACGGCCGGGAGCAGGGCTTCCAAATCAATATATTCGGAAATGTTATCTTCCATATTCAGGCGTTTTACACCGGCAGCGGCCAGTACAATGGCGTCTAAACCTTCGGTTTTCAGTTTTTTAATCCGGGTACCCAGGTTGCCCCTTAAGGGTTCGATGACAAAATCAGGCCTGAGGTATAACAGTTGTGATGACCGTCTCAGGCTGCTGGTTCCGATTTTAGCGCCAACGGGTAATTTTGACAACGGCAGATTATTCTTTGAAATGAGAACATCATTGGGCGTTTCCCGTTCAGGAACCGCTCCGATATGTAAGCCGTCAGGAATTTCAGCGGGCATGTCTTTCATGCTGTGAACCGCCAGATCGATGTGGCCGTTTAAGAGTGCCTCTTCAATTTCTTTTACAAACAGACCTTTACCGCCCACTTTGGCAAGGGGTACATCTAAAATTTTATCCCCTTTGGTTTTGATAATCTCAAGATTAACCGATATTGAGGGGTCATTATTAATAATGGCTGTTTTTACCCATTCTGCCTGCCACAGGGCCAGTGCGCTGCCCCGGGTTCCGATGGTAATATTTGATTTCATTTATACTCCGCAGCTTGAACAGTTGGTTGAACTGCAGCCCGTGCATGAAGAAGCACCTGCAGATGCGCTGACCGTTTCTCCGTCGTTGCCTTTACTGACAAAACCGCATGAGGACATCAAGCGGTTGATTTTTACGTTACCGCAAGCGGGGCAAGCAGGTTTATCACTGCCCAAGATTAAAATTTCAAATTTTTTATCGCATTTTTCACAATTATATTCATAAATAGGCATATGTTACCTCCTGATATGATAACTATTCAAGGATTTTTCCCAACTTTCGTCGGGGGAGTAAAACTTGTCCTTTTAACCCATTGCCCCAACTTTGTAAATAGAATAACCATGA
>JAQIBZ010000193.1 GCA_027858815.1 Desulfobacteraceae bacterium | reverse complement strand
AGCCACGTTGAGGCAGCTGTGAGCAATGTGCTGCACACCAGACATAAAATAAGCGCAAAGACAATTGATTTCATTCGATCAGACATTTGAAATTCTCTTACTAACCCGCATGCGAATTTCGATAAAATCAAACAGCGGGGCAAAAAGATTCATAAACAGAATCGCCATCATGACCCCTTCCGGATAAGCCGGATTAAATACCCGGATTAAGACAGTTAGAAAGCCGATCAAAAAACCGTAAAGCCATTTAGAAATATTGGTTCCCGGAGCAGATACCGGGTCTGTGGCCATATAAACAATACCAAAAGCAAAACCACCGGCAAAAAGATGGTATAATGGCTGAATATCTGCCCATGGATTTAAAGGCGCTGTGCTCAATATTCCGATCAGAAAACTACTGATCAATAAACCAGCGACACCACCGATAATAATTCGATAACTGGCAACACCGGTAATCATCAGAACCAGTGCACCGATCAGACAGCATAACGCAGATGTTCCCCCGACACTGCCCGGATAGTTTCCCACAAACAATTTTGTGAGGGTGAAACCGGCAGATTGCAGCATGGATTCAATTGTCGCATAAGATGGCAGAAGTGCCGTGACCGCCAGAGGTGTCGCACCGGATACGGCACTGATGGCCGCTGAGGCTGAATCAGAAACTGCAATCCATACCTTGTCGCCGGACATTTTTGCCGGATAAGCAAAAAATAAAAATGCACGGGCAGTAAGGGCCGGATTGAATATATTGCGTCCGGTTCCTCCGAATACTTCCTTTCCAATCACCACGCCAAAAGAAATGCCGACAGCCACCTGCCAAAGGGGAACCGTTGGCGGTAATGTCATTGGAAACAGAATACCGGTTACCAGAAACCCTTCACTGATCGGATGTTTTCGGATAACAGAGAATAAAATTTCCCAGAAAAAACCGGCCGCATAAGAAACAATGATCATCGGCATCACTGTCAGCAAACCGCTTAAAATAATGCTGATAAAATTGAGATCTTCTCCAACAGCGGCCAGGGATTGATATCCGGTATTGTATATACCGAAAAGCAGCGGCGGTATCAATGCCAGGAGTACAATACTCATAAAGCGCTTTAAATCAATACTGTCCCTGACAAACGGCGCATGCTGTGCCGGAATCGCCGGAGTGAAAAATATAGTTTCCACCGCTTCAAACAAAGGACGGAATTTATAGAATCTGCCGTGTTCAGAGAAATAAAACCTGTTTTTTTCAAACAGCCTGCGCAGAATTTTTTCAAACTGATTAAACACCCTTGCTTAACTCCTTATGATAACGATGCCTGGCATCAATGAGATAATCAGACAGATCGATCTTAGACGGACAGACAAATGAACACAAACCGCATTCCACACAATCCAAAAGACCGTGTGCCAGTGCTTCTTCAATTTCATCCGCATAAAGACTTTTATAAGTATACTGAGGCATTATATCGACCGGGCAGATACTTGCACAATACCCGCAGTTAATGCATGGTCGTTCTTCTCCGTGCATATCGTTATTAACGGTCAAAGGCTTTGAAAAAAGCGATGCGATGACTGTGCGGGAATTGCTTAATTTTTTAAAACCGGGCCTGACGAATCCGAACAGTTCGCTTTCGACAGTCTCATCAATAAGCATAACTGACGCCTGATGCAGATCTAAAAATGAATCGCGGGTACTGGTATAACCGGATAAAACCCCGCCCACGACCCATTTTTTGTTCTGATCGTTTAAATCAGGTGAAGCCAGATCTTTCAGACAGATTCCTGAGCGGGTTTTTATATGACCACTGTTTTTAGCCGTGCCATCTGAAAACGCAACAACTCTGTCAGTCGGATAGATGCCGGTTTTAAGAAATTTCCCCATATTAATGACATCCTGCCCATCAATATACCAGTCCTGATTTTCCGCAGCGGATTGTTTGGTATGATAAAGGACCACACCGGGATCGGATGACGGATATTTACCGACAATCCGGTGCGTCACCATGTTTGCAGCAAAACGCTTTTGATTTGCCGGTTCGTCATATCCGCTGATATTAACTGTATCAACAAGCCTGCGAAGTGCTTTTAGTCCGAATTCAAAGAAATCATCCTGATCTTTGAGATATACATGTGCACTCGGCTGAAAAGGATCTGTAGATCCCAGGCACACCCACACGGCATTGGGAACAGAATCCGGATCGGCAATCTTTCGAAACGGCAGCTGACGGATAAGCGGCCACATACCACCGGTCATTAATTCTGAAATAAGGATTTTCCGGTCAGTTTGTTCAAGGCGTGCGTCACTGAAAACATTAAATGTCTCATGAGACTCTTTATCTTCTAATGCGATAATGATTTCCTGAATAACCCGACGCAGACCATAGGTTATATCAGAAATAAACCCGCATCCCGGAGAAAGAAACTTTAAATCCGGATTTTTTTTGTCTTCAAAAAGAACGGATCCGATCAAAACATGGTCCCCTTTTTGAACAAGAAGGCGCGGCTTAATAAAAGGCAATTTGTCAGCAACACATGCAATATGAGTAGCTGCCGGGCAATCTGTTAACAGTTGAGACGGTTGTCCGGTAATTTTAAACTGCCATCCTTTTTTAATTTTCACAGTTTTCATGAAAACACCCGACACCTGCTTGGAATTTATTGCAATGCTGAACTATAGCATAAATGATTTTTTATATCGATATGAATTAGTCTGATCGTTTTAATGAAAATCAATCATCCGCTCATGCAACCGACGCGCCTGCTGGCTGAAAGCTTCAAGCTTTGCATCGATCAGCTGCGGGAACGGAGACCCGTCGCTTTCAATTGCCAGAAATGGTAAATCATCCATTGAAGCCAGGACTTTTCCCAGATTATTTTCTGAACCACAACTTCTAAGCTTGACCTCACGGGTCATTGTTTCACTGAGGATGGCTTCGGCTATTCGATTCGGCATACAACCGAATGGCCCTATTGCAATAACACCACAGACTCCGGTTGCCACTTCACAAATTGAACTTCCGATGGTTAATATGGCTTCCCCCGTCAGTTGCTCGGAAATAAAAGGAGACGCAGAACGCATGATTTTTTTCAAATTTACCGGTTTAGCGTCAATCATTCCAGTCGCTGAAAAAATGGATGTCAGCTTTTTTTCATATTGATTCATAAACATCTGCCGCATTGCAAAACTGATTTTTTTAAGCACAGACATTGACGACCAGGAGCCATTCTCTTTTTGCAGATAATCAGAATACCGAAACCATTCAGACGTTGGTGAGCATATGGTTGCGAATCCGATTTCAGCCAGCTGTTCATTGAGCTTTTGACGGGAAAAACCATCTTTACGTACAAAAATTTCTCCGGTTAACAAAATCTTAGGGACATGATCATAAGGACGTTTGACCGGAATTTCTGTAAATTTTTTCATCTGGAATTCCAGTTCCAGCAATAAATCATTAAAATTGCCTTTAATGAGCGCTTTTAAAATCGCATCAAAGGCATTATTAAATATTATGATGGCAGCGTCTTTATTTTGAGCATTGGCAAGTAGGAGGGAATAGATGTCTTCCATAATGTCTGCAATAACAATTGCACACCATGCTTTTTGATTGCTGAACCCCTTTCCCATGGTTGCATAGGTACTATCCGATGTTAGCGAAAAAACTGCAACATCAGTTAGTTGCATACGTTTTATCAAGTCTTCCATGAACACTGCATACTGTCCGAACCGGCATGGTCCGGATGCTGAGGGCATGAAGTAAACCAGAATTTCATCAGATTGTTTTTTATTGTACACATAATCCAGTAACGTCCCGGTGGTCAGAATCAACGGCAGACACTCTTTGCAGGATGTGTTGGCTCTGCCCAGTTTTAAGATTGATTCATCCGCCGGCACAAGCGGGGGTATATGATAACCGGCTTTGGAAAAAACCGTTGAGAGTGCGCGGGTTGAAAGTTCCCCCATTGACGGAAACAGTAACGTAACATTCGGATTACGCATTGACAGTTTTTTGCCGGTCGAGGTTTGGACAGCGGGAAACCCTTTGTCCATGAATGTTCGGGCAGGAGAGAACTTTTTTGATGCCAATACGGTTTTTTGCTGAATATGAATCTGGCAGTATTCGTTAATAATATCTAAAAATGCTTCAATACGGGTTTCTAATCCGGCATCCGCCGTATGGCTGTCAAGCTCTAAGGTTAATGACGGTTTACGGCCCATGATAGACCGGAAATAACCAACAAGAAAAGAATCCGGACCGCAGGAAAAATTGGTTATGTATGCGCCAAATAATTGAGGATGTTTCTCGACGATGCGTGCGGCCTTCAGTATCATTTGCCCCATCCCCCAGTACATGTGTTTTTTTGATCGTTCATTTTCATACGGCAGGCAATCAAATGGGATAATTTGAACGCCTCTTGATGCAAATTTATGCGGAATCCCCATGTGTGCTTCACCAACCATGGCATTATATGGCCGGCCGAACATAACGATGCTGATTTTTGCTGGATCAGATTCCAGATCTTTTAAAACCTGCCTGCCCCAGGATTTCATTTGTTTGTTGCATTCATGCTGAACCTTTACTGCCTGGTGAAAAGAGTCTTCCGCCTTTTTACGACCAATCCCCATTTCAGCGGCCATCCGTATCATATTTTTTTCTGCACCGATAACGCCATTGCGCATATTGAGATACGGGGTCAGAATTTTTGTTCCTTGCTGCTGCAGTTTTTCAAGTGTCGGCTTAAAAGCTGTTTTCAGATAAAACGGCTCGGCCTGTACAAAAGGACAGGTTTGGGTTTGGGCATTTGAATTTCCGTTTTCAATGGGGATGGATTGAACATGCGGTAAAAAAATAAAATCAATGGGCCTTTCTTTTTCTTTGGTTTTATCCGTCGCTTTATTTAGGATGGTCTGGAAAAAACCATGAGAGAGTTCCACTGGATAACAAAAAGCCGCGTTTTTCTGGTTAATTCCTTCTTTTGACGGTTTTTCAGGGAGAAAGATATCAAAGCCCAGTTGGTCAAAAAAAGACTGGTAAAATGGAAATAAGCTATTGACCAGAAAACTCTTATTCACACCAATGGTTTTTCGCCGCAGGTTTGTAAGTTCCGAAAATAAACGGGGTATATTACTTTTAAAAATTAATTGTTCCCTTGCCCTGATCAGGTCAAGATTCTTAAGGTCATATTGAAGTTTATAGCGAATATTGTAATATCTGTTACAGGCACCACCAAACGGATATTTTTCCCCTTCCAGTTCAATGATATTTATTTCACAACGACGATCACATTTTTCCTTTCCCCCTTTGCAGATAAATGATTTTCCATAAGTGACCGTTCTCCGGGAAAGTTGTTGAAGGTCAAATTCCTTTGCCTGAAGAAGGCCTAAATCAATTCGTTTTTTTATTTCAAGTGCGGCACCAAATGCCCCCATTAATCCGGGTTCCGGCGGAACAATTATTTTTTTTCCTGTTAATGAAGCCATTGCCAGCGGTACGGCATGATTATAACAAACGCCTCCCTGCATGAATATTTTTTTACCCACCGGTCGATTGCCCTTTACCCGGTTGATATAATTCATGCAAATTGAATATACCAGCCCGGCAAGAATATCATGATACCCGATTCCTTCATGAATGGCTGTTTTAATATCGGATGAAATAAAAGCGGCACACTGATCATTAAAATTCGGGGGGTGTTCTCCGCACAATGCGTATTCAGCAATATCTCTCACATGAACATCCATAGCTTCATAAGCCGCTTCTTCAAGAAATGACCCGGTTCCGGCGGAACAGGCTTCATTCATGGCATAATCCGAAGGAACACCGGATGTGATATAAGTATACTTTGCATCCTGACCACCGATCTCAAAAAGCGTATCTACTTCCGGATCAAAATAGACGGCGGCGGCGGCATGGGCGATAATTTCATTAATAACCCCATCTGATAACGCATGAAGTCCGGCTATTTGTCTTCCTGATCCGCAAATGCCAAGTCCGGTTATGGATAACGCGCCAGGATCCATGGTTTCCTGAATTTGAGATAAAATGCGCTCGTAGCATTTTTTTGATGCCCCAACCGGATCGCCATCAGTTAACAAATAAATGGACGCCAGCATCGCATTGTCGGATTTGCGTATCAGAACCGCTTTGGTTGTTGTAGATCCGACATCAAGGCCTAAAATACAAATATCTCCGGGCATGGGATGCTTTTTTGTCATGGAATTGAATATTACCTGATCCTGAAAAAGCGATAAGCGAGGCAATGTATCAAATGAATACATTTGAGTGTTAAAAAATTCCGTAATCTGCGGATTGTCAGCATCGGTGTTATCCGGTTTAGTATCCAGGGCCCATAAAGCGGCACCGAGGGCTTCGAAATATGGCGCTTGTTCAGGAACCACCAGGCCAGGAATTTCCTGTTTTAAAAAATTAATCATCATCTGATTTTTGGTTGTACCCCCAACAATCATGATGTTTTTTTTATCGAGTTTTTTTAGCAGTTCGATAATTTTACCGGACATCATACGGCACAGACCTGCGGTAACCCTTGACCTGGGTATGCCTTGATTGATTGCGTGGGTACAGTCTGATTTACAAAATACTGAACAACGGCCCGAAACGTTATACGGATTTTCAACAAAAGACCAGGACAGCGCCTCTTCGTACGATACGTTCATCCGACGCAACTGCTGATTAAAAAATTCGCCGGTGCCGGATGCACATTTATTTCCCGTCAGCACATTCGAAATCCGGCCGTTGTGATTCAAGACATAGGCCATGAAGGTTTCACCGCCTGCAGAAACAACAGCCGGTGAGTCTACTTCAGGTGCTTTGACAAACTGATAAGCGTATTCAACGGCCTCAGGTTCTGAAATGGATGAAAAATTCACAAGATGCCTGAATCTGCGGCCGGTTGCCGCAATTCTGTCAAACTGAGATAAATTCAGGGAAGATAAAGCTGATTTTAATTTTTGCTTGGGGTTTCCTGCATGCGTGAGAGTCTCATAACCAAAAATCCGAATGGAATCGTTTGGATGCAAAGCATAGTTTGCAGGAGCACAATATTTTTTTTCTATCTGTACCAGGGAAATAGTTGAAGCACCCAGACAGATCCCAAGCGCTTTTGTATTCGTTTGATTCATATTTTATTAATCACTCTTAGATTCAGTACGCCTTGTAGACAGGATTTTTTACGACGCCATCAAAATTACAGATGGATTGAAATTCTCTGGTAAGTCATTTGTTCTTTGTCAAAAAATCCGCATTCACCATTGTCGGACGAGCCGACAATCACAATATATCGCTCGGATGAATTAAATCCAATGACTTCATTCGGGTGGATCTGTTCTCGTGTCACCCTCCCTTTTCTTAACCGGAAGAGAACGCTGGAATGAGAATGGCCGCAAAAAATAATTGAATATGGCGTTTGGCTAAATAATTGTGCTGCACGATCCGTTGTCCCGGTATCAACCGGTTCATAAAAAGAACGGATTGAATTAAAAGGGAGTGAATGTGTAAAACAGATTTTTTCATCCACCAGCCGCATGGGCATCTGTTTTAAGAATGATATTATTCTTTTTTTTT
>JAQIBZ010000095.1 GCA_027858815.1 Desulfobacteraceae bacterium | reverse complement strand
GCTCTGAACCTGGCGGAATCAAGAATGCCGGCCATCCCGATTACTCTGTTTTTAGGAAAACCGCTGGCATCAAATGCTACATGACACATGGCATCCAAAGGATTGCTGACAATAATAATAATCGCATCCGGTGAAAGCGCTGCCGCCCGGGAAGTCACATCCTTCATTATATTCATATTGGTTTTAATCAGATCATCTCTGCTCATACCGGGTTTTCTCGGAATTCCGGCGGTGATGATGATGATATCGGAACCTGCTGAGGCTTCATAGGAATTTGCACCTTCAACAAAAGCATCATGTTTTTCAATAGGGGCTGCTTCAAGCAGGTCCAATGCCTTTCCCTGGGGTATGCCTTCTGCAATATCTATGAGAACTACATCACAGAGCTCTTTTTCAGCAAGTCTTTGCGCTGTTGTTGCACCGACATTTCCTGCACCGATAACTGTTACTTTTTTATCCATAATCTTCTCCTCGAAAAAAATTGTGAGGTGGTTAGTGATACATGATTTTATTCTGACTGTAAGTATGTATTACTTGTGATTAAATTTAAGTCAATATGTGATTAAATTAAGACGACTATACCTATAAAACAGCATGCTTGACAAGATTCAACATTATAGGTATTTAAAAAATAAGGATGATTCATATTTTTAAAATGGAGACGGCGTAGATAATTTTTATGACAGCAATATAAATTAAATCATTTTCAGTTTGAATCAAGGATCTCAATCAAAAATTTGAACAGTTAATGTATAAGGAGTTTTAATAATTTAACAATGCCTGTTAATAAAACTGTTCAATCATTCACACCACCACAGAGCACAATCAAAAGCCGAACCATAACCAAAGATTTAACGATCAGTCTTGTAGTGATTGTTATCACAGTTTCAATGATTGCGATCGCTTCCCATTATTTTTATGTATGTCTGACTGAAGAACGAAGACTTGAACAGATTGCTGATGAATATCAGTCTTATCTGATCGAAAGTCTTGAGTTGCCAATCTGGACACTCGATAGAAAAATTTCAGCAAAAATCGCTGAATCATATTTCAATAATGATCTGGTTGAGATGATTCAGATCAATGAAAATTTTTACGATTCTAACCGAACGTCCAGCGCTAAAACAATTTTTAAAAAGTCTAAATCATCTGAGTCTGATTTGGTTGTCCGTGAATTTGAAATTTACCATAATGGAAGAAGTATCGGAAATGTAAAGTTTGGCTTGACCCGCCGCTTTTATCAGGAAAACCTGAAGCAGTTATTGGTATCCAATTTTATTATCCTGTTGTTAATTATTCTGTCTTTGGTTTTTCTTACGGCTGTGTTAATTCGCCTGTTAATAAACCGTCCTCTGAATTCACTGGTCCAGGGAATTAATCAGATATCTCGTGGAAATTATGAGTATGATTTTAAAAAGTTTAAACAAATAGAAATTCAATCCATTATTTCTGATTTTAAATATATGGCGGACCAGGTCAGGGGGCGAGAAGAGTCTTTTGCTGATATAAACCGGCAATTGGGATTTGAAGTCAGAGCGCGGAAAAAAATTGAATCAGCCATTCGCAACAGCGAAGCACAATTGCGGGCTACTTTTGAATCATCGTCAGATGGCATTTTGGTAACGGATAACAATGGTCATGTCATCAATGCCAATGACCGATTTTATCAAATGTGGAAAATGCCCAAATCGGTTCGATATAAAGATACGGATCATGTATTGACAGACTTCATGGTTGATCAATTAAAGAATCCGGATACGATTAGTTTAAAGAATTCAAAAAACAGCATAGAGACATTTGCGGAATTATATCTCAAAGACGGCCGGATTTTTGAGCGGGTGTCCCGTTCATTAATATACAGCGGAAATGACTTTGGCCTTGTTATGAATTTCAGGGATGTGACGGATTTAAAAAAATCCATCATCGCATTGCGTGAAAGTGAAAACCGTTTTCGTCAATTATCAGAAGCAGCCTTGGAAGCCATTGTTATCCATGATAATGGCATTATTCTTCAGGTCAACGATCAATTCTTAAAAATGTTCGATTATAACCGAAAAGATATTGTCGGGAAATTGTCGTTTGTTCGAATAATTTCTTCTGAATTCAGAGAAATGTTTGAACCTGAAATTATATTGAGACAAAAGACATTTCTTGAAATTCTGGGGTTAAGGCATGAAGGCATAGCATTTCCCATAATTATTCAGACAAAGGAAATTATTTATTACGGTAAAAATGTTCTTGTGTCTGTGATCAGGGATGTATCGGATATGAAAGCAGCTGAAGCAGAAACCCAGACATTGAGGGAAAGACTTGCACGGTCTGAGAAAATGGAGGCGATAGGCCTTCTTGCAGGCGGCGTTGCCCATGATTTAAACAACATACTTTCCGGAATCGTTAGTTATCCTGAACTTTTGCTGATGAGAAAGGGACTTGATGAAAAGACGCGCAAGGCTTTAAAAATTATACAGTCATCCGGTGAAAGAGCAGCGGCCGTTGTAAATGATCTGACGACAATATCGAGAGGTATTGCTAGCAACAAAGAAATCCTCAGCCTAAACAGTATTGTTAAGGAATATTTAATTTCTCCTGAATTCTATAAGCTTAATTTTCAGGATGCCAAAATTCAACTCAAGGTTGATGTGGCAAGTGATTTATCTAATATTGAAGCGTCCCGATTACATATTCGAAAAAGTATTATGAATCTTGTGACAAACGCTTCAGAAGCAATTGAACCAAGCGGTCAGATTATTATTTCAACAAAAAATTGCTATTTAGATCGTCCTTTAAAAGATTATAATCAGGTGAACGCCGGTGAATATGTGGTTTTATCAATATCTGATACCGGCAGCGGCATTTCAGAAGAAGAAATTAATCGGATATTTGAACCGTTTTATACGAAAAAAGTAATGGGCAGGAGCGGTACGGGACTGGGGTTAACGGTTGTCTGGAATACCGTCCAGGATCATAACGGGTATGTCGTTGTATCAAGCAATAACAAAATGACCCGTTTTGATATGTATTTTCCAATTACGGAAGGCCACATCAAAGAACAGCAAAAAAAAATATCGATTGATAAATATTATGGAAACAATGAAAATATTCTTGTTGTTGATGATGAAAAAAATCAGCGGGATATTGCCTGTGAAATGTTAAAGACCCTTGGTTACAAAACGGTTGAGGTGCAAAGCGGTGAAGCAGCTGTTGAACAAGTCCGAAAAAACGCATTTGATTTAATACTGCTTGATATGATAATGCCCACTGGAATGAATGGTCATGAAACATATAAACAGATAATAAAATATTTCCCCGGCCAGAAAGCAATTATTGCCAGTGGCTTTTCTGTAAACATGGACGTAAAAACCGCTCAAAAATTAGGCGCCGGGCAATTTATTAAAAAACCATATACGATTGAAGAACTTGGCCTGGCAATTCAACGTGAATTGTCAGGGAAAAAAACTCACAGAAATTGATATTTGTAATTTCGACTCACTATAAATTGGATCAAAATAAAGTTTTTTGTACAATCAATAGTTTTAATATGTTATATATAAAAATTATATAAATTTTAACCGGGACATATCAGATGGCGCTGGGTGATAAAATTAAAAAGTATTTCAAGGAAGCGGAACTTTACAGTTCCCACGGGTTGCTGGCTGAAGCCCTTGAAAAATATAAATCTGTTGAAGGCCTTGTTAAGGCATCTAACAGTATCAAAAATCGTCAGGGGATTTTAAAGAAAATTGCTTCAAAGATTGATTTAACCGCAAAAAAGCTACAAAAAATCGATGGTATAAAACCAACAGCTGAAGTTGCTGAAGATGCTCAGTCTCTCATGAAAGAGATGTACAGTTTTGATGATCCGGAAGCAAAGGGATCTTCTGCGTTGGGAGGCGCAATTGCATTAGCCAAGTTCGGCCAATACGATAAGGCCATAGAGGAACTGAGCAGATTACTTGAATATGACACGCTTCGCCTCGAAGCGGCAAAAAATATTCTCTGGTGCTGGGTGCAGCAAAACTATTCTGAATATGCGATTTCCCTTTATCAAAAGTGGCTGAAAAATAAATTATTTTCACCTGAAGAAGCAAATTCCATCCAGGACTATTTTAATGAATTGATGGATAAAGCCGGCATTGATCATGAAATCGAAGAGATAGAGTCTCAGCGTACCATTGAACCTGACTCAGAAGTTGATGATGATGACATTCTCGACATCAGTGCAGCGAAGTTTGTTTTACCAAGAGGCCCGAAGGAAGGTGAAAAAATTGAACTGGAAATCAGTTTCCAGTCTGGCAAATATATTCGAATGATAATTCCCAGAAATGAAAAGGATCTGATTGACAGTATCAACCCGGGAGATCTGCTCAAAGAGATTGTGTTCTATTCTCCAGTCGCTATTTTTTCCGGCGAAGGTTATGTGTCATCAAAAAATGTAATTGAAGCAGGTCCCAAAAAAGGTGACTTCAGTCTTGAGATTAAGATAATTAAGATTGTTTCATAATGGTAGCAATTTAACGATAATCAGATTCTAAAAAATCTTAATTTCATAACGGCTTTTGGGGAGTTGAACATGGCAGTAATTAATCTGAAAAATCGGCAAATTGAATGTAAACTCGTTTTTTACGGACCCGGTCGAAGCGGCAAAACAACAAAACTTGAATATATACATAAGGCATTTAAAAGACAGGTTACCGGAAAAATGATTTCCATTGACACTGAGGGCGATCGTACATTATTTTTTGATTTCCTTCCTCTTGGCCTGGGAAAGATCAAAGGTTGTGACGTAAAAGTTCAGCTATATACAGTTCCCGGTCAGGTGAAATACAAAGCAACCCGCCAGTTGGTTTTAAAAGGCGTTGACGGTATTGTGTTTGTTGCAGATTCTCTTGCCATACGGCGCGAAAAAAATATGCTGTCATTAAAAGATCTTCACGAAAACCTGTTAAAACTGGGATTAAGTATTCGTAAAATCCCTATGGTGCTGCAGTATAATAAACGAGACCTTGAAGCACAGGGATTACCTGTCATGCCGCTTGAGAAAATGGAACATGAACTGAATCGCCAGCTCAAAGTACCAACATTTTCGGCCAGTGCCTTGTCTGGAGACGGGGTTGGTAAGACATTAAATCAGGTACTCAAGCTGACATTACAATCGTTGCAGAATGAATTTAAATGGGCGCAATAACATAAATGAGTTCTAATATTGTTTTAAAAGGGAATCTGGGCTTTTTAAATCTGGGTGAATTACTTCAGCTTTTCGGCGGATCCGGAAGCAATGGTATTCTGAAACTGATAAGCACACATCATGATACTCCCGGATTTATCTATATTATTGACGGAAACCCGATAGATGCCGTATTTCAAGACCAAAAAGGCCAGGATGTTTTAAATTCTTTTTTCGGCTGGCTGGATGCCGATTTTGAATTCAGTGATGAAAAAATACTGCATCGCCGGACGATTCAAAAAAATCGGATGGAGTTAATCCTAGACGGTTTGAGAATGCTTGATGATGAGTTAATAGAAATCGTGGGGCAGGGGCAGGCAGCGTCCAAAAAATCAAAAACGGAATTAAAAGATGAATCCGGAATTCCAATAATAAAGGGACCACTTGTCGATTAACTCTATATTGTTGATGAAGACGAATTTTCCGAAGGCCAGGAAATCGTTATTCAGGAAAAATTTGGTAACTGGTTCTGGGTAATTTTGGAAGGAACGGTTGAGGTTGCTCGTCTACTGCCGGAAGGGCCGGTGGCGATCAGTAAATTGTCAGAAGGTGCATTTATCGGCAGTATTCATTCTTTGAATGAAAAAAGCAATGTTAGAAGTGCGACTGTTTCAGCAGTGACCCGTGTCCAGCTCGGCGTGTTGGATTACCATCGTATTTTGGAAGAGTTTTCCAAAATATCTGAAATGTTAAAAGGGTTTTTCGTTTCAATTGAAAATCGATTGATGCAAATTACAACGATTTGTGCAAACGCACATTTTAAAAAGATTAAAATCATTCAAAACATGGGCGAACTCAGACAATTCAATTCTTTTGCAGAAACAGATGATACATTTTTTAAGATAACAAATGGCAACGCTTTTGTCGTAAAAAATATCAACAATCATTTTCTTGAATTATGTCGGTTAAAACCAGATGATATTATTGGTAACATTCCTTTTTTGAGTACTTCTCATGAACCTCATTCTGCTCAAGTTTTTGTTTCCGATGATTTTGAAACCGAAGAAACCGATTTAATTGATTTAAAAGAAGAATATGATGAATTGTCCACAACATTGAAAAATATGTTTTTCCATACTGCTACCTGTTTATCCGTAACCACCGGACGGTTGATGGATATTTTAAAAAAATCAAACGACAGCGATTGAATGATCATTGCTTCTTTTTGTTTTTTTTTGTAATAAATAGTTATATTTAATTTTAAGTTTTATCATGCTCACCTTTTTTGTAATCGTAAATATATTTCTTAGTGATAAGGAGTTTTGTAATGGGAACGAATAAACGAAAACATAAGAGATACGAGGCATTAAATCTTTTATCCTATGTTAGTCTTGATGCAGAAGGTAAAGAGTGGAATCAGGGAATGGGTCGGACGTTAGATATCAGTGAAAGCGGCCTTCGCCTGGAAACCAATGAAGCGATTCAGACCAAATATGTTTTACTGATTTCAATTGGAATTGAGGATGAACTGGTCGATATTAAAGGCAAGGTCGTGTATACAAATCGCGGTGATGCGAATATGTTTGAAACCGGTATTGAATTTATTGAAGTCAAGCAGGACGCACTTGCTATATTGAAAAAATATGTCAGTGAGTTTAATAAGCTGTTTAATGAGTAAGTTATAGCTTCTATTTAAAGTAAAGATTTAATTGTTTTCACCCAAACGTATTTTAGGAAATTTAAATGACAAGTCATACCATTTTTGAGACTGATTTACCTGAACTTAAATTAATTAAAAGAGGAAAGGTCAGAGATATTTATGACCTGGGTGATAATATACTATTAATCGCCTCCGACAGAATATCTGCATATGATGTGATTATGCCGAATCCCGTGCCAGGTAAAGGAAAAATTTTAACTCAAATCTCTCTTTTCTGGTTTAAAATTATGGAAGACTTAATCCCAAATCATTTGATTACAAGCAATGTTGAAAAGTTCCCGGAAATTTGCAAACCGTATGCGGATATTTTACGCGGTAGAAGTATGCTGGTAAAAAAAGCAAAACCATTGCCCATTGAATGCGTTGTCCGCGGATATATAACCGGTTCCGGCTGGAAATCATATCAGGCGTCCGGAGAGGTTTGTGGTATAAAACTTTCGGCAGGTTTGAAAGAGTCCGATCAGCTTGAAGAACCTATTTTCACGCCTTCTACTAAAGAAGAATTAGGTGCCCATGATATTAATATTGATTTTAATGAAGCAATCAATTTGATCGGTTCTGACCTGGCAGAACAGGTTAAAGACTTAAGTCTTTCTATTTATAAAAAAGGTGCCGCACTTGCTGCTGAAAAAGGAATTATTATTGCTGATACCAATTTTGAATTTGGAATTTTCAACGATCATTTGATTTTAATTGATGAAGTTTTAACCCCTGATTCATCCAGGTTCTGGCCTAAAAAAACATACCAGCCCGGGGGCCCTCAAAATAGCTATGATAAACAATACTTAAGGGATTATCTGGTCTCGATAAAATGGAATAAAACACCACCCGCACCAACACTTCCGGACGAAGTCGTTCAAAATACCTATCAGAAATACTTAGAGGCAATGACCTCTCTTACCAATTAATGCTCTCATGCAGATAACATCAGATGTGCTTGAGATAAACCATATTGATTTAAATGACACCTCATTTAAAATTTCAACCGACAAATCTTTGGAGATTCTTGCTGACTCCATAGACAATGTTGGTTTAATTTCACCACCCATTGTCCAATATATCACTGACAACAGATTTATAGTTGTCAGTGGTTTTCGACGAGTTGCTGCATGCCGTGTTTTAGGATGGCAGCATGTTGATGCGCGCATTGTTACAGAAACCCAAAGTGATTTACAACTTTTAAAACTTGCCATTGCTGATAATGCCTTTAACCGTCAGCTGAACGTGATCGAACAGTCAGTCTCCATCTCAAAACTTTCAGCATTTTTTCCTGATGAAATTTCACTGAGCCGAGAATCTCAAAAGCTTGGTTTAAATGTTAATCCCAAGCTGATAAAGAAACTGAGAATAATAAATTCTGTTAATAATGATCTTAAAGAAAAAATTGGTGCAGGTATCATTCCTTTTTCAATCGGCCTTGAACTTGTTAAAATGGAGCAGTCAGAAGCCATTGCATTCTCGCAAATCATTGAAGAACTGCATCCGACGTTGAATCATCAAAAAGAAATTATCCGTCTGGTCACAGAGATTTCCCGGTTAAATGATGTGTCAATCTTAGATGTTATAAACGACTGCAATGTCGCCGATATCATCAGTAACCCAGAGTTTGACCGGAATCAGAAAATGAAAAAAGTCCGTCAATATTTAAAGAAGATGCGATATCCTGAAATTGTTCGTTTTGAAACAAATTATCTTACCTGCCTTCACCGTATAAAATTGCCGGACGCGATTCATTTGAATCCGCCGGCAGAATTTGAAGGCAATAATTTTTCAATGAATCTGCATTTTCAAAACATGAGCCAGTGTAAGGCTGTCATTGATGTATTAAACAAATTGCAGGATCATCCTGATTTTGCAAAAATTTTAGAAAAAGAATTTGAAGATAACTGATTTATACATTGATAAAGATGTTCTGGCTTTTCCCGAAACAAAAGTCATTTGCGAACGTCTCAATCTTCCCTTTCAGGTGGTTGATTCTTCCGAAGATGTTTACGCCACATTTTCAAATGAGGACTTTCCGGTTGAAAAAGGGAAAAAAACCCTTTTTCTAACCAGAAATAAAGGAAAGTTCGTCAGACCATGCCCGGGAACTGATTACTATACCTGTTGTGATTATATGATTCTTCACATTGGAACATTTTGTACAATGGATTGTTCCTACTGTATCCTGCAGTCCTATTTTCATCCGCCCTTACTTCAATTGTATGTAAACCATAAAGACATGTATGAATCACTTGATCACCTTTTTCTGCAAAAAAAACTTACCCGTATCGGTACTGGTGAGTTTACAGATAGTCTGATTTGGGAAGACATCCTCCCGTTTGCTGAAAAGTTGATTAAAAAATTTTCCACACAAACACATGCAGTCCTTGAGCTAAAATCCAAAACAGTGAATATTGATAATATCCTGTCTGTTCAACACAATCGCAAAACCATTCTGTCCTGGTCGTTGAATACGGAGCGTATCTTTAAAAGTGAAGAGAAAAAAACAGCCGGGATTCAGGCGCGGCTGGCGGCTGCGGCTAAATGCCAGGAAAAAGGTTTTCCACTGGCATTCCATTTTGATCCATTGGTTATTTACCCAGGGTGTGAAGATGAATATAAAAAAGTTATTAAACGACTTTTTACTATTATATCTGCCGAAAATATTGTCTGGATCAGTATGGGATCTTTTCGATTTATGCCGGGGCTAAAATCAATCATTGAACAGCGATTTTCTGAGTCAAAAATTGTTTACGGTGAATTTGTCAAAGGCATGGACGGTAAAATGAGATATTTTAAACCCCTTCGCATCCGGTTTTACAAGAAGATTATTTCATATATCAGAGAATTTGCGCCTGAAGTGACGATTTACTTTTGCATGGAAGATGATGAGGTCTGGTCAAAATCCATGGGGTTTATTCCATCAGATTTTGGGGGACTGCCCCGGATTCTGGATGAAAGTGCCTCCAGACATTGTGGCGTTTTTTAAATACCGCTTGATTGAAAATTATTATTTTTCAGATATCGATGTGTGATATTCCAGATTTGACCTTACAGAATTGTCAGGTTTTATTTAGATTTAATTAACCCAATCTTGATGTTGCCAAATAGTTATCAAATGTGTCCATTACGATTGGCATGTTTCAAAGGACTGCTATTTTTTAAACAGGCACTCTGTGGCAGGCTTTTTTGATAATTTTAAATCAGATGTTCTGAGGAATATGTTTATATTCCTGCACCGCTTAATTTTATTTAAATGTCGAAAACCTGGTCCTTTGGGCCTGGTCAGAGATATTTGGCTCTGCCCGCCAATGATGATTTGGTTAAATTCTTAATCGTAATCTTTCTCGTAATCATAATCTTTTGGGCGAAAGTCTGTATCAAAAGACAGATTAAGATTAT
>JAQIBZ010000083.1 GCA_027858815.1 Desulfobacteraceae bacterium | reverse complement strand
TCATAGATGAGCTGCCCTACAGTCTCGTCAGGATTAACTTTAAAGACTTCATAAAATGAAGCGCTGGCGGATACCACCTTTAAATTTTGATCCAGAACGATTAAGGGTTCACGAACGGTGTTGATGATGTTCTCGGCGTATTCCCGGGCCTCATCTTCGGATATTTTAGTTGTTGCCATGGGTTAAACCTTTTTTTAAAATCATTTTTTGTACTGGTTCAATATTCTTCTGAATTTATATTGAATCAATCGGTTTCAATTTATTTTTTATAAAATAGGCCGCTTCTATTCCTTCCTCATTTAAGACTGTAAAAATCTTAATATCCAACGGTTCACGCAAGAGGCTTTTGGTTCCAAGCAAAACGCTGAATTTGTCGGATCGCATATGATGGGTCAGATGCCGGCGGGTTTTCCATTCCGAAATCAGGTTAAAAATATTCTGATTCACTGTATCGCAAAAGATGCCATAGCTCAGGCAGCCATTTTCCTTTCCAAACGGCTCAATCAGCAAAAGAAGTGTCTGCAAAACCTCCTTCTGTTTTTCCGGAAACACATTCATGATTATTCTGCCAACGATCATTGCCGCCTCCTCATTGTAATGCCGATTTAGTCACTTTAAGCTCTGATCCTGAAGGATGCTCCCATCAATTTTTTTCATGGCGTGATCCTGCTGTGGATTGACGTCAAGAATTGAAGTGATTATGGATAGCGTGAACAATCTGCAAAAAAACAGAAGTATCCAATTCTTAACACATAAGACATTCACACATCATGCCAGTACTCAAATCACTGACAATTCATTACGCATTGCTCTGATTTCTATGAATATTTATTTTAATAGGTATTTTAAACATCGTAAGTAGAAGTGATAAAAAAGGTCATATTTACCCAGATGGTCGCATATAACCTTTTTAAGAATTTATTAAGGACCCCGCAGTTGGATTTGCGCTTGTTGCAATCGGAGTGATAGTGAATGAAACTTCCCATACCGTGCGGGATGGAGATGTTTGTTTAGCTGCGGTCGTTTCTTCGGATAACTTTTCTTCTACCGCAGAAGCGTCCACTTTTAATGTTGCATCTTGCTTGCCACATTCCTCACCTGCTATGCCACTCATCTCTGTGCATAAAGCAATAGCTATCCATCGCACCAGGCAAAATCCGGCAGGCACAAAATATGGTGTTTTGAAGTTTTTTTAAGGCTCCAAAATCAGTTTTGAATAATCAGTATCGGAATCACTGAAACCGGTTCTCAAAAATGAAGCATACCTTGCCAGTCCGACACCAGGAGATTGATGTTTGGGCCATTGAAAAATTAAAGGTATCCGGCCTATAAAATATTCAGTCTTATTTCATTTTAACTTTGGTTTCCTTACCTGAAAAAGTCTGATTATCTCACCAGTTCAACATCTGTAGCGGGCAGCCAGCAGGTCCGTGCATCCGGCAGTTCCACCTGAAGCCAGTTGCCTCTATGTTTAAGGAGGTTAAATTCGGTTCCTGCGTGCAGCGGATCTTTGAAGCTTTTTTTATACGATTCACTATTGCCTTTTCGGGCAACAACTTCCTGTGTGATAATTCCCCCGGGAATCGATTTTTGAAGCATTAAGTATTCAAATAACAAAGAACCAGCCAACAGGACGGATACGGTTGCTGAAATACTGATTGCCCATTTGAAAAACGGTTTTTTGATAAAAATACAGATGATGGCAAACGTCCATAACATGATGAAAGCAATGGTAAACAGAATTAGTCGTGTTTTAGCGGACAGATCATAATGCCAGAAGAAAAGGGTTTTTAAAATTTTTGTTTGTTGTATTTCTTCAATTTGATCTTTACGGGTATTTCGAGCAAATTCAAGATTTTGCTGCAGGTTGACATCATTGCCAATATATTGTTCTGCGCGTCGATAATTTAAAATAGCCCGGCCGATATCCTTGGTTCGAAAGTAAATATTTCCCATATTATAATAAAGTTTGCCGTTCTCAATCCCGCCTTCTTTAATAATCCGATCAAATCTTAAAATGGATTTTTTGTAAAGTGCTGTTGCTTTTTTCGGATCAGATACTGCCAGCTTATCCGCTTCAGCAAACATGCGGTTCGCTTCATGAAAAAGCCGGGAGATCTCTTCAGCCGGGATGGGTGCACAAGTCCCGGAATTTTTCGCAACGCATAAATGCGTGGAAAAAAATATTCCAATGAAAATAAAGATAACCGCGACCGCTGTTGCATATGTCAGTTTTTTTATCATTTAAAAACAGCTTCCAGCTTTTTGGTAATGCTTAAAATTTTTTCTATTAGCGTGATATGATCAACATCCCCAGTTAAGGTAGGTGTACCAGAATACCGGGTTGATTCACACATATCAAAAACAGACTTCAGCCCGGCAAGGGTTTTTTCGGAAACACCTTTTTCTGAAAGTACGCAGCGCACGTCATTGAACACAATCGCCTGGCCGGATATTTGTAACCGGGCACCAAGATAACGGCGCAACGCATTAAGAATTTTATCCATTTTAAATTGTTCGGATTCTGCATTTCCGTATTTTTTAAGGTCTGACTTCAGGCGTGCATATGCTTTTTTCGCTCGTGCGGATTGCGGATCTGCCTGTTTTTTTCGTATGAAAGTTGAAATCAGTAGAACCATCAGATAAAGCAGTGGCGGCAACACAAGGCTTGCTTTCCATATAGATGATTTGAAAATCAAAAGCCCGACCTGCTGGTTCGTGAGAGCATTTATGTCTTCATAATTAAAGGCAATCCCTTTTGTCCAGGTTTCCACCTCGCTGCCGTTTGCCACGGGCAGAGCCCGGCCTTCAGCATCTAAGGCGGTGATCACCCGTGTTTCCTTAACGTTTATGGGAATGGGAACTGTCCTGGCTATTTTATATTTTCCGGTGGCTGTGTCAAAGTAGGGGAGTTCAACAGCCGGTATTTGATTAATATCAGATCTTAATGCCCGGATTGTCTGGGTAAATACTTTGGTTTTGCCTTGGATTTCCCCTGTAGCGCGATCAGAAGGAATTTTAAAGTCTTTAGCCAGGTTGCCCTGATTTGTCAGTGAGGGCAGGGTGACATGTTCCAGATAATCGGGACCGGTTAAAGAGAGCGTCAATGTAATGGGGTCACCGATACTGACTTCAATCGGGGTTGCGTCTGCCTGGATGGTGTATTCACCAATATGTCCGGCATAATTAGCTGGCTTTCCCCGGGCCGGAACGTCGTGAACCGTTAATCGAAGATTATTCGAGGACGCTATCACTTTTTTGTAAATTCCCTGTCTGCCGCCAAATACACCAGAAAAAAAAGCGTTGCGGTTTCTTGATTGACGGTATCCTGTTAAAATCTCGCAGGAAACAGTTGCCGGATCAATGGTAAGAATACCGGATTTTTTTGGGATCAGAATTTTTGAAAATGCAATAGTAGAATACGTAATCCCTTCAAAGGAATCTTGGCCCTGTTCTGCGATAACTTCACCATCTGCTAATGGAATACGGTAATATTTTTTTGATGATTTTTGATCGACTTGTGGATCAATGAAGTGAAACCAGTCGGTTTTTTCCAAAAGCGGAATCATAAAGTTAAATGACCGGACATCCTGTCGAAGAAACCATTTTACAGTGAAAGTAAGCGGTTCCCCTTCATAGCAGGAATCTTTTGACAAAAAAATCCTGAGCTTGACATCATCGGTTTGTTCGGGCTTGAAAACATTAATATGCACCGGGCGGGTTTGGAGTGTCTCCGCATCAGTTTTTATATTGATTGGCGGAATAGTCAGGGTTCCGGTTTGCTTAGGCGTTAATTGATAGGAGAATACATATCCACGACTGATATTTCTGGTCATTTTCCCGTTAATAATCGTGATAGATGAGCTGTTGTTTTGCGATCCGCCCTGGTACTCCACATGAAAACCGTTAAGAATGGATAAATCAGGTTGCTCGGGTTGATCGTCACCGGTTATTCGAACCTGGAAAGCAAACGGTTCACCTACATATACAGCATCTTCCTGAATAATTGCATCGGCTTTGAGCTGACCGGCCATGACGCTTTCACCTATAAAAAAACATGACAGGTGCAGAAGTATGGATATACATATCAATTTTAAAACGTTCACTACCAATCCTTATCCACTTCTTTAAATCCGCCGGAAGAATAGGGCATCCGTTGTTTGTTGTTTTCTTTTTCTTCGTTTAAGATACTGTCAGGATTGTCTGTCAGCTGCATTGCCTGCTCCTGTTGTTCATCTTCATCCGATTTTTTATCCTGCTCACCCTTGTCCTGGGATTGAGAATCTTTGTCCTTATTTTCCTGACCTGGGTCTTCCTGTTTTTGTTTCTGCTGATCTGGTTTCTGCTGATCTGGTTGCTGTTGCTCTCCCTGTTGCTGTTGATCGCAACTCTGCTGCTTTTGATCGGATTTGAGGGCTTCAAGGGCTTTATTTAAAGCCTCCAGGGATTTTTCCTGCTGGTAAGCACCTGTTTGAGTATCACTTTCAGAAAGTTTTTGAACAGCCTCTTTCTGGGAAGTAATGGAATCGTCCAGGTGCTGTTTGGACGGATGTTCCTGCTGAGGTTGAGGCGGAGGCGGAGGACCCGAAGGCGATGGTGAAGGAGCGGCACTAAGCGACTGCTGGTTTGACAATTCTTGCGATAGATTTTGTGTTTCCTGTTTTAACAGACTCTGGGCATCAGCAATTTTCTGATTTTTCTGAGCAATTATATCTGTCGACGATGGGGATGGCTTGTCTGCTAAAAAGGTTTGGCTTTTTTTCAGCAAGTCGCCCTGTTGTTCAATCAGTTTTTTAATCTGCTCTGCGATCTTTTGCGCCTGCTCCTGCTGTTTTTTTGTTTCCTCTTCCTGCTTTTTGATTTCATCAAGAACCGATTTCATCATCAGGCGGACCATTTCGATATTCTCCGCCGCTTCTTCAAATTCCGGGGTCAGTTCAATCGCTTCCTGAAAAGATTGAATACTTTGTCCATAAGCTTCAATCGTCTTTTTTAAATCATTGTCTTTCTGGCGCTCAGCTTCACGGAAAAAACACAAGCCCAAGTTGAACTTGCTTTTTGATTCGAGCAAAAGATCCTTACTTTTAACGGCCGCCTGTGCAAAGGCATCTTTTGCTGCTGAAAAGTTTTCTTTTTTATACAGCGCCGTTCCTTTGTTAAAATAGATATACGGAGACTCAGGGTCATCCACAGCTGCCTCATCATAGGCGCTGATCGCTTCATCATATTGACCGGAAGAGAAAAAAGTATTTCCTTTTTTAACCAGCTTTTCTTTGGATGCCGCATGTACCGGATATAGAGATCCGGAAACGCAGAATAAAAATACGATACTGATGATAAGTTTAAATAAATTATTCATTATTTTTTAAGAATTTCTTTCGTTCGTTTACCAGCAGTTCAATGCTGAGAATGATAAAAGCGACTGCCAGAAATATTTGAAATTTTTCTTCATACCGTTTAATCGTGTCTGATTCAAGCTGCTTTTTGTCTGCGGTGGCAATCAGCCGGGCATAGACGCTCCCTAAATCGATGGTGCCGGTGGCAACATTTAAATATTTTCCTCCCGGCGTGGCGTTTACCATTCTGCGCAATGTGTCCCCATCCAGCTTGGACCAGATTTCCTGACCATTATATTTCAAAAATGTTTTAATTCCGGATTCGTTGCTAACGGGAATCCGTTTTCCTTCATTTTCATCCCCAAGACCAATGGCAATAATCCGCACACCTTTTTCACCGGCATTTTTTGCCGCATCAACCGGAAAGCTGTCATGATCTTCACCGTCTGTGATTAAAATAATATCTTTAAATTCTTTTATTTGATCATCAAATACATCGGTCATGACTTTCCGCAGGGCATCACCGATGAGCGTGCCGCCCCGGGCAATGCTGTCTGTGGAAATATCTTTTAACATCATCTTAAAAAATCCGTAATCAAGTGTCAGCGGGCATTTGACCGCAGCGGTGCCGGCAAATGCCACAAGGCCGATGCGGTCCCCGTCAAGACGTTCAATACAGTCGATAATTGCCAGTTTGGCGCGTTCTAAGCGGTTGGGAACCAGGTCTTCAGCCAGCATACTTTTAGACACATCTAAAAGAAATACAACATCCCGTCCTTTTCGCTCAATAGTTTCCGGTTTCGGGTTCCATGCCGGTCTGGCCATGCCGATAATGATAAAACTCAAAGCAACAAGTACGGAAACGGATTTCCAGAATCGTTTCAAATGGCTCACAGACACAGGAATTCTATCCAAAAGGCCGGCGTCAATAAACAGCTTCAGCGCTGATTTCCTTTTCTGCCAGGCATATATATAAACGCATGCCATCAAAGGGATCAGCCATAAAAAATGCAACATATTGATTTGTTGAAGTATCATTTTGTTTATGGAATCTTTCTAAATAATGTATTTGAAAGCAGTATTTCCAAACCGATAAGAAAAAGCCCGAAAATTAAAAATGGAATAAATGATTCATTGTAATCAATATATTTAATTGATTCGATTTCACTTTTTTCCATTTGATCGATCTCTTCGTAAATAGACGAAAGAGAATCTGCGTCTGTTGCTTCCCGGAAAAAACCACCGGTCTTTTCAGCAATTTGTTTTAAGGCAGAGGTGTCAACACGATGCCCTACAGGCACTTTATATACGCCAAAAGGCGTCCGGACGGACTGCACCGCCTGCCCGCCGCCAATGGCAATGGTATATACTTTAATCCCCCATTCAGCGGCAAGTTCTGCAGTCTGTATGGGATCTCGTTTGCCGGCATTGTTTTCACCGTCAGACATCAGAATAATGATTTTGCTCTTAATTTCGTATGTTTTTTTACTTCCGGATCTTTGCAGCGCCACAGCCTCGTCTGCTTTTTCAAGACGAGCGGCAGCCAGCGCCAGGGCATCTCCAATAGCAGTTCCGTCTTCGGAACGGACCTGAACCAGTTTAATCGTGTCAAGAAACGGGGATAGGGCACCGTGAGCAAGAGTCAATGGGCATATGGTATCCGGATATCTTGCAAAGGCAATCATGCCGATCAGGTCATTGGGACGACCGGGCAGATCTTCGCCGTCACCTAAGGCAAATTTTTTAAATACTTCTTTTACCACATCCAGCCGGTTCATTTGGTGACCGTCAAATTCCATTTCCGCCGCCATACTGCCGGATCGGTCAAGTACCATTTCAATGGCAACACCTTTACTGATATCAACAATCTGTTCTCTGCCGGTCTGGGGCCGGGCAATGGCAATCACAATACAAACCATTGCCAGCAGACGGATGACAGTGGGTAACTGGTGCAGGCGTTGACGCAAGGATCGGCCGGCGCGGGCGGCATTTTTTGTAGAAGAAAACCTGACAGCACCTTTCTTTATTGTCAAACGCCGTATAATCGGTAATGCCGCTATTATTATTAACAGCAAAAATGCCCAGGGAGATTCAAAGTGTATCAAAATTTACGGTTACTCCTCTTCCTTGGTTCCCAGAATAAATTTTTTGCTGCTGTCAAAGGTATTCTGGATATCTTCAGTTTCCGGCTGATGCATGGCAAACTTTACCAGATCACAGCGGGTCAGAAAATTTTTCAATAATGCTTTGTAATTGTCATCAAAATCATTTCGTGTCTGAATGCCTGTCAGAAACTCTTCTGTGGTTTGTTCAGGCGCTTTGATGTTAAATCTGTTTTCAATGTAACGCCTGACGATGTCTGAAATTTTCTGATAAAAAACTTTAATGTCACCTTTCTCAACAAGGTTCTCAGATACCAGCGCATTTAATTCGTCAAAAGCCAGCAGGTGAGCCGGTATCTTATTGGTCACCAGAGTATCACCGGTTTTCTTTCTTTTTCGAATAACAACAAAAACACAGAGTCCTGAAAGTAGGGCGACTACAGAAAGGATACCGGCCCACAACCATAAATTATATGATTGCGGCAGGTTTTCCGGCGGTTTAATATCATGCAGTGCCATTTGTTCAAAATTTTCAGGAAGCAGGGATGTGACATGCACGATTATTTCTTCAGTTTCAATCTCATGGTCTGTGCCAGCATCATCATCTTTTTTCTTAAAGAAAATCTTCATCGGGGGGATGACGTAATCACCGGATAAAAATGGTTCCAAAATATATGAGCGACTGAATTTCAAACGATTATCGCCGGTCAGTTCAGGTTGAGATGTCTGATAATCAACAATGCCGAATTGTTCCAGTTTTTCACCAAATCCGGGCAGTTTCACATCATATTCTTCATCAGAAATAACACTGATGGTCAGATTCAGGCGGTCTGCAATCGTGATTTCATTTTTATCAACATCTATATAAACGCTGACCGGTCCGCGCTCAAACGTTTTATGAATGCCCGTGTCTCTATTTTCTTTTTCTGCATCCGGTTTCTTGTCAGGGTCGCTGCATGAGGATAAAAATGCAGTGCTGATCCATATACAAAGAAAGAGAACAATAAAACGTCTACGCGGTGGTTGATCTGTTTTTAACGGGTATAAATACATTGCCATGGTTTATTCAAACGTCTGTTGGATTTATTTTTCTTTATAATAAATTTGTTATTTTGTGTTTTCAGCTTTTGACTCGGCTTTTGACTCGGCTTTTGTCTCAGCTTTGTTTTTAGTCTGGGGTTTCTCTGCCGGAAAAGCCGATTGATGTATCACCACATCATATTGGTCTTTTAATTGGGTCAAAAGCTGATGCTGAATTTCCTGCTCTTTTTTGGTGCGAAGGGTTTTGTAAACATCATTTTTTACTGCATCAAATGTCTGTTCTGTATCATCTTTTATAAATGTTTCTTTATTCGCCTCATAATAGGTTTCAAGATCAGAGACAGTAATTTTGATGCGGCGATCATACTCTCTTTCCAGAAACAGTCTGGCAAGCAGGCTTTTTTCCTGATCTTTGATAAGATCACGGACCTGCCGGTTTTCAGTCAGTTTCTCTTCACGTGCTTTTCGGTAAAGAATTTCTTCAACAACAAACTGGTTTAAAAACATCATCCGGTTGGACGGATTGGAAAATTGTTTAAGCAGGTCTTTTTTTTGTTTGTTCCGTTCTTCTTCCGGAAGATAGGGTGCCATCATGGTGATCTGCTGGTCAATACTGCCTTCCATACGCCGGTCTAAATCAGCGGCAGTTATTTTATTTGTTCCGATTTCGGCAACAACCTTTTCGGATGCTTCGGCATTGTCCGCAGTATCCATGCTTACGCGATCTGTGAGTTCATGCCGCATAGCAGAAAACTTCCCCATTGATTCAAGACATTCCTGAATCCGGATGGCGATTTCAGCTGATATGGAATCAACTTCGTCATAACTTTCGGACCGGTAATAACTGTCCAGCGCATTCTCATAGGCATGGTCATCCTGAAAGAGTTTGCCGATACGGTACCAGATCAACGCAGCGTCACTATTCTCCAGGCGGGTTTTGTTTAGGTATTCTTTCCAGGCAATTGCAGATGAGGCGGATAATCCCTGGCTTTCGAGCTTTAATGCCAGTTTCTTCTGCTGGTCGGCATTTAATTCCGCACGGCTATGATGAGAAGGCAGTAAATTTGTCTTTTTTAGAGAAATAAATATATTTACGGAAATTGCAATAAAGATAAGCAAAAGAATCCATATCACCGTTTTTGACTGATGATTTCCAGTGTTTGTCTCATTGGACGGCAGTTCAAAGTTTAG
>JAQIBZ010000032.1 GCA_027858815.1 Desulfobacteraceae bacterium | reverse complement strand
GAAATCAGCAGGTTTGTCATTTTGGCGCTGTAATGAATTTGGCCGCCCTGTTCAAGAATATAGTTTCTTATATTTGCAACGATCCGGCACAGCACGTCTGTTCCTAAATGGGGCTTGCTGATATACCCGATTTCTTCCGGTGCCCCAAATTTAATAAATGTATCCAGCACTCTATTGGCATAGCCTGTATTTCTGTTTCTTCTGGAAAACAACTTTCCATCGGAAAACGAACCTGCCCCGCCTTCACCAAACTGAATATTTGACTCCGGATCAAGTTGGCGCAAAGAAATAAAACGCTGAACATCTAAGACGCGATCTTCAATCCGTTTACCTCTTTCAAATATGACCGGCTTAATTCCATAACCGATAAGGGTCAACGCAGCAAACATGCCGGCCGGACCAAAACCAATGATGATCGGCCGTTCTTTAATTATTATAGATGTTCCGACCGGCCTGATTCTTTTGGTATCTTCCGGTCTTTCAATATATTTTGGGAATTTTTTAATGTTATCAAAACTGTCGGTAATCCGGACAACAATTGAGATTTTATAAAAGAGCTGCTCCTTGTTTCTCAGATCAAGTTCTTTACTCAAAATTTTAACGACTTTTAAATCATTGACCCTGATTCCCAGCTTCTGTGAAGCGGCTATCGCGTAATGATCCATCTTGTCCCGCTCAACCGGAACCTGAAGATTAATTAATATTAAATTCAAAAACAGCCTTTCAAAACTTGGAAGCATCTTTACGGCGGTACTGTTCACTTTGTATCGCCTTGATCGCACGTCTTTCCTGACTGCCGATCGTAATCATCCGTAAATCCGAACATAGAATATCAACTTGCCCGGTTTCGGTTTCCAACAAAATCGAGCAGTTTCCCTTAATCTTCCAGGAAACTGAATCACGGAACAGCCCTTCAACAGGCGGCCCGACATGGCGGATTACTTCCAAATAGCTCATCCATAACTATTTAAAATCATATTGAACATAGAGGTCTGATCTGATGAATGTTAGAATAAACAATCTCTTTGAATATGAGTCAAGAACAGATTTGCCATGAAACAAGAAAGCCCCCCGGAATTGATCCATTTGATCAAAAGACGATGTATCTTCCTTCTATCCAAACCAGATCGACTTTCGTTCTTCCAGTCCTTTTTCGAGCATCTGCTTGCCGATGTCCCACACCATCTGGTGGTTTTGTTCCACCAGCGCACGATCGGAAACATCCTCCGGACTGCCCGCCAAATGGATCGGTTGTGAGATATAATAACAGAATTTTACCGGGCGCGGTAAAGGCCCCAAGCCGAACAATATGGGGATTGAATATTTGGGATGCCCAAGGATCCGGCCGATTATATTCATCTTACCGAGTATGCGATAGGTATCATCCGTGCCGATCCCCATATGAAGAATGATAGGTACACCGGCTTTCATCGCCACTTCAATAAAGCCGAAACTCTTATCCCAGTGCAGTTTATATCGACCTTCAGGTCCCTTCCATGCACCCCGGGCACCACCCGGATATACATTCACCATTTCACCGGCGTCAAGAAACCGGATGGCATTTTCCTGGGTCCCGGATAATGCCCCCATCCGGGTCCAGAATTTCCGGGAGATCGGATCAAGAAATAAATGATAATCACCCAACCCCCTTGGTATGCGTCCGGTGGCTTCATAAATCCCAAGAAAAATAATCGCCGCATCAAAGCCTATGATGCCGTGGTTTCCCACCAAAAGCGCCGGCCCTTTTCCTGGAAGATTTTCAAGACCCACATATTCAGGCCGGAAATACCGGGAAATGAACTTGGCAACCGGAAACAGTTTATTCACCAGATCCATATCCAGGGGATCATCTTCAGGATAAACATCAGGCGATATGTTGAAAAGGTTAGGGAATTTATAGTCTTTGAACACCGGCGCACACTCCTTAATCGTTTCTTCACTTGCAGTTTTTATTGAATTCAGAAATCAAAAAACAAAACGATTTCAAGGCTTGTCATCATCTCAATGGGCCGGTTGACCCGGCAGCATACCCCGCTCATGCTCAAATTAATTGTCTCCGCACTCACATTGCGCTTATCCGCCTTCAGATTCATCTGAATACTGGTTTCGATTCTGGAATATTGGCGTCTCTCAAAAAAAGTGTTTTTCGACTGTGGCATGATGAATCCCTCCCTTAAATAATCGATTAAACAATAAAAATATTCAGATTGTCAAAAACAGAATATCGTTCAAACGATGAAATTTCTTAAAGTTCTCTACCGCCAGTGACCGGAAATCCATTTTCCGCGAGGGCCGTAATGACCGGGAACCCAGTTCGCACCTTTTTTAAGAGGGGTAAGAATTTGCCAGTGACCTTCCACCCAGTCGCCGGTGCCATTATGATGTCCCTGAACCCACGCCTTTCCTTTTACCGGAGTGCCGATATATTTCCAATGCCCGGAGATTGGATGGCCAGCCGGCGTTGTGTGGACTTTTACCCATACAAAACCAGGACCCGGTTTTGGCGGTTTGGCATGTGCGCATGAGATACATATAATTGAAAACACCAGGACGATCATAAAAGAAATCCATTTCTTTTTTCCGGTCATCGTTTTTTCTCCTTTTGTTTTGATTTGATTTAGATATCACATCTCAACTTCCAGCAAAATGCCGGGATCAATCATAAACTCGTCCGCCAGTGTCTGGCGACGCTGCCGTGCTCGCTTTCCCACCAGTCCAGACGATAGCGGCCGGGCGGGACTGACCTTAGTTCTAATGATTAAAAGCCGCTGGTGGTGGCTTTCCCCTCCGCATAATCCTGGTGCCATCCCAAAGGAACCGGAATTTCATCATAAAGCGTTTCTCTTTCAGCCTCAAGAAGACGGCGCGGTGCTCCCATAAAATCAGCCGCACAGAGGACCCGGTGGCCGGATTCGGAATAAAGTTTGTCCAGCCATTGCAGCCCCTCAAGACTTCGCATCAGGTGATGGTCGAGAATCAGTGTATCCACCGAACCGGCCAACCGCACTGCGTTTTGCCAGGCCCGGTTACGCAACACCGAACTCAGTTGCTCAAGGTAGAGTGGCGGCCCGCCGGCCAGCAGTATATCCGGCTGCCACTCAAGAACAAGATCAACGGTGTCGTCATCCAGGAGCTGAATGTCCGAAGTGTGAACAAACACTGTCTCATCCTTGATCCGGGTCATCATCACCCTTTCGTTGCGCTCTGTTTTCTCTCCATGGGGCACGGGCACGGAAAAACGCAAAGGCTCGACTCCCGATGCCCCCTCATACCATCGGGCATCCAGACGTTCTTTGAGGGCTGCGGATCTTTTTCGTTCCTTAACGGATAAAAATTCGGGTGGTTTTGTCCAGATCCGGACCCCGAGATTCAAATCTGCCACCCTGGCGACATCCAGTTGATAGGGGTTTGCATCCGCCAGAGGGACATGGTCGCCATGAAAATGGCTGAAAACAATATCCGTCGCAAGCCCCCAGGCCTGTATGATCTTTTCCCGGATGACCTCGTCCACTGCTAACTGAACCGGGTGCGGCGCCTGGCCCTTACGAAGAAACCCCAGAGCGATTCCGGGATCAATGAGAATTTTTTGATCGGCAACAGCAACAAAACAACACAGTCCCCGGACACCAAGTGATTCAGCTCCAATAATCTCTATCTTCATTCGAAGTCACCATCCAGATGGTTTGCTTCATAAGCCAGCAGCCGGATATTTTTGCTGTCATAACAAAAGCGACTTTCAGCAATAAACGCCCCTATTCCTGCTTCTATCCCGAATTCTTCAAACAATTCTCTCTTTAAGCATTGTTCCGGGGTTTCCCCTTTTTCAATTTTTCCACCGGGAAATTCCCGGAATGTTTCCAAGGAATGTGAATGAAATAAAGTGATCAAAATTGCGCCGGATTTTGGGCCATATTCGAGGCGCGTGATAGGTTGCATACTTTACGTCTTCGGCCTTTCTCGCAACGCCGAAGATGGTTCAAAAGACAAGCAATTTAGTTCACTTTATAAAATTTACGTTCCTAAGTGTTCGCCCGGAGCACGTTGGGCGATTAATACTTTTCCATTTTTCCGGATGACGGCTGCTGTTACGTCTGTGTATATCATTTCACTTTACAATATAAAGCCACGCCCAAGGGCGTGGCTTTTGGCCTTATATTAATCAGTGGTTCAGTATGACAAAATCCTACTTCAATGAATTGGTGCTACACCTTAAACTCTTCAATAATCTCAATGATTTCATCATCAATTTTATTTTTTTCTTTTATCTTTCTCGCAAGCATAAAACGGAAATCACTCCCTAAAAGATTATGATTTTTCAATCTTTCTATAAATCTTTTACCATCAAGTATCCTGTTAATTTTATAAAACGATTCTTCTGTAATGTCAGCTATATTATGTTTGAAAGCTTCTATACTTAAAACAATATCTTCGTACTTCATTTTGTCTTCATCGATTATTTGTTTTTGTATGACCTTTTCAGTATCTTCTCTTCTGGCATCTTGGACACAAAAACAAAGTTCTGGCGATTTTTTACCTTTTTGGTGAAGCAACATATTGTTAGCCATAATTGGAATCAGTGCTTCGCAATGATCAAGAAATTCTTTAATAACAAGTATTTTATCACGTATTGCACGTGGCGATCCTTTTCCAATATCGGCAAGTAAACATTCAATTTCATCAATATCTAAAAGATAATTCTCAATTTCCCATCGGCATAAAGGACGAATATTTTCACCAAAAGGCCTGAGCTTTTTATATTGTTGATCATCTGTTTCCCATAATTCCGGCCATTTGTTTTGTTGCATCAAAGTATCACGGTCTACAATACCAAACGATAAGATACCGTTTTGACGATCATTTTCAACATTTTTTATGACATTTGTGCATCCCCCCCCGCAACCCATATCCGATGATCTAAATTCAAGGAATTCCCCTTCATCATAAAACCAGCGTTCAAAGAATATCTGACAATCTTCTTGGGATTCAAGGTAAACAATTGACCTACCCGAGTATTTTGAATTTACAGTTTCACTGTCTCCGATATTTTTAAAACTACTCATATCAACCGATTCCTCTTACAAATTCAATTGAGCTACAGATTCGCATCAATGATGTGCCCACCCTTTCTCAATCCATTTTCTTCAGTTTCAAAAGAAAAGCCAGTCAGGACTTCACGGGAGTGAGTTGTGGATATAATTGTGAGTCCAGGATTATCTTTGGCCATGTCTTTTAAAATATTTAAAAGCCTATGCTGCCATTTCAAATGGAGATGTACATCCATTTCATCGATTAGGAGAATTGTATTTTGGGTCATATGTGTACCAATCCTTAGAAAGAGCTGTATCAGACTTTTTTCACCACTGCTCAACCTGTCGATTGTATGTTCCTGATCCCCATTTTTAATAACCGCTTCAGGAGGGGATTTTCTTATTTTACTTATAAATTTTTGAGACCTCTTAAAAACTCTGGAGTTAATTATTTCTACCGCTTTCTCAAAGCGACCATCATCAAGCCATGAAAGCCATACTAGAAGGTTATCAAGTGAACGGGTCCATACGTCTCCTTCTGATGTAAACCTGTAGACAGGTTTGTACTGCCAAGCATCTGGTTCTGTAATGCTTCTGCTTGAATTTTTTAATGGCAGAATATCCCTGTATGCTGAAAAATAAATGACTATTGGTAAAGTGAGTATGCTTTCTTCGAAACCAGTTGATTTTTTACCATAAATAATTTCCTGGTGAATCAGACTCACCAAATCATTCACCAAATCGTCCTTTCTTCCGATACGTTCCAATCTACCGGTTGAATTTCTCCTGTAACCAAACGGGTGCCATGACATTGCACCGATTCCTTCAATGCCTTTTTCTGTCCAAGTGTTAAGAATATAGCCTTCAGACGGTCCGGCTATCAGTGAAAGGATGACGGTTTCCTTCAATCCGTTTTTTAGAACCTTGAATAAAATATCAAGCTGAGCACGTCCACCCTCCAGCCTATCGAGATCTTTATGTCCAAAAATTTCTGGTTCTTTATTATTTAACATATCCATGAGGACAGTCATGATTTCAAGAACAGTTGTTTTACCTTTGCCATTTTCCGAAATAAGAAGATAAAAATTGCAAGGGTCATTATTGGGGTCTGTAAAATCAAATCTGACTGGTTTTTCCTGAAAAGGTCCAATTCCTTCAAGACTCAATCCAAGGGGCTCAAACTTCAAAATGGTCATCATGATTATTTCCTCCTTGTTGAGCTTAAACAAGCCTTGATATCGGCCAGTTGAATATTTAAACCATGAATGCGTTTAACATTCTCACCAATAATTTTAAGCAACATATCACCATTACCGGATAGCTTTTCTGCTCCTGTTTCATCCAGAATAATTTTGGATTCTGATGATTTTTGAACGGTTAAAGCAATCCGAGATGGAATGTTTGACCTTAGAAGTCCACTAAATGTTTCAGAGTCAGGACGCTGAGTCGCCAAGATCAGATGAATACCCGAGGCTCTTCCTTTTTGTGCTAATCTGATTAATGGCTCCTTAATTGATTTTGCCTGCATTAAAAGATCTGCAACCTCTTCAATGATTACCACAATTCTGGGGAAATTCTCAACGATAGTCGGAATGTTTCGATATTCAGAGATATCCCTTACTCCTGAATCGGATAACTTCTTTTCGCGGAGTTCCAGCTCCTCTATCAATTCCAACAATACGTTTAATGCTCTGTCATGATCATATACCACTTTCTCGCCATAGAGGTTTGATAATTTTTCATAGTATGAAAATTCTACTCGTTTAGGATCTATAAGACAAAGTTTTAAATCATTCATGGATTGATTATACAAAAGTGACAGAATCATCGAGTGGAGACAAACACTTTTACCGCTGCCAGTTGTACCTGCAACGAAAATATGAGGTGTAACCGTAAGGTCAAAAACAAAAGGTTCTCCTTCAACACTCACACCAGCACAGATCGGAAGATTAAAGTTCTCCCCATGGACTTGTATCCATTCCTTTATTTTATCTGCGGCAACATTTTTCCAGGTCGAAGGCCATCGGGGGATATCAATACCTATGAGCTTTGGTGTTTCGGAAAATTTCAAAAAAACGCCCATTTGCTTGAGCCCCAGAACAAAGGACAATTTTTCAAGTCCTTTTTTTAATTTATCAAGATCATTTGCATGATTCAAAAGGACCATATATCTTGTAATGCGTGGACCCTTCAAAATACTTTCAACTTTTCCGGATACACCAATTTCTAAGAGAGCTTTTTCAATATTTTTATCTTGTTCTATATCCTCAATGATATCTTCTTTCATATCAGATAAAAATTCTTGGTATAGATATTCATGGAAATCATGACTTTCAAGCCAACTTGTTCGGAATTCTTTTAATCCTCTCCGGATATGCCGCTGTAGAAGTATTCGGAAGGTGTCGTCATCCGAAAAAAGATCCATATTATGATAAACACTGAGCATGGCACGATAAACATCCGTATAGTCTTTCTCCTGGCCGGATCCTGATACCTGCGCATAGCTGTATTCACTGCCATGAATCTTGTCTGCAATATTATCCAGATCTTCCTCTGGTTCTTCTGGATTTTTTAAAGAGTTTGCAAGGGCAAGTCTTAACACAACCCATTTGGGCTTTGTTTTAACGGCAAGACCCCTATCCCTTATGGAGTCAATAATACGTTCATCTTGTTCGCATGTATAAATTTTAGCCATGATTCAAAACCCTTATTGCCATTTTAATACATAGATTTTTCAATATATTCAGTACTCTCGCCATCAGGGTTTCTCAACTGAAACTCCTGACAAATATGGGGCTGTAAAAGATTATATTTATCTATGTCTAATTCTGAATCTGTGGGCAGAATGATTACCTGTCTGCCGACAGAAGGATAGTAATATTTTAAAAGATTTTCCTGATGTTCTCTGTCAATACGGCCTAAAGGGGTGTCAATAACAAGAGGGACTGTTTTTCTTGAAACATCCTTTAAAGCCCATAACAGGGCTGTTGCAATCAATTGCCGCATTCCTGAGGATAATGAATTTATGCCAATAGGTTCCTCTGATTTATCAACAGGATGCAGGGAAAAGTCATCGTAAACTTTTATCTTGCCAATCTGTGTATTTGAGGTGATCAGTTTTTTAGAGAATTCATTCAATTTTATTTCGATTTCCTGTCTTCTCTTTTTTTTCAATTCTTCTTTATACATTTTAAAAAAAACTTTCAAATCATGAGACAAATCGACCTTATTCTTTGCAGTACCACTGATTTTAACTTGTTTTTCTTGGTGTTTAATATCGCGTTCCAGTTTTTTAATTTC
>JAQIBZ010000015.1 GCA_027858815.1 Desulfobacteraceae bacterium | reverse complement strand
TTCCATTCTTCGATACCGCCTTCGAAATTTTTTGCCTCCCCCCGGCCTGACAGTTCATGAACCATCCAGGGGAACCCCGAGCGGATGCCGCCGGTGCAGTAATAGACCACCGGCTTGTTCAGGTCCACACCCTTGTCTGTCAGCAGGGTTTTTAATGCTTCAGGAGAAATAAATTGCCGGTGATCCCCGTAATAAAATTTCTCCCAGGGAATGTGGACGGCTCCGGGAATATGCCCGGGAAGCCATTCCGTGAAATAATTGCGCGTGTCCACCAGGGTGATGTTTTTGCCTGCTTTGGCAATGTCCGCAGCGCTGATGTCTTGATCCGGCTGCAGATCAAAAATGTAGTTTTTAACAGGAAAGCTGGTTTTATACGATTTTTCAACCGGATATCCTTTTGACTGCCACAATGAAAACCCGCCGTCCAGCGCATACACCGGCCCCTGATGCCCCAGCCGGGCAAAAATCCACACGGCCCAGCCTTCGCCGCCCCAGCTGGTGTCCGCATCCCCGTAAACCACTACGGCATCGGTGTGACTGATGCCCATCCTGCCCAGTGCGTCGGCAAGTTCTTTTGGGGGAAAAGCCCGGTATTTGACACCGTCCATGTCCGTTCGGGTGTAAGTCTCCCATGAAAAGGGCCGGGCATCCGGGATATGGCTTTCTTGCCATACTTTGACGGGCCTTGCGTCTATAAAGATCAACGTTTCGCTGCATGAAGCTGCATCGGAAACACTCATTTTTTCAAGTTCAATGCTATCGGCCGATCCGCACAGAACAATAGCAGCGAATAATGACATGATCACCGCCCTTGTCACTCGGATAAAAAAACAGTAATTATTGTTCCGGATCTTACAATATTCAGAATTCACTATCGTATCCTTTAACTTTCAGGATAAGGGCCGTAAAAAAAATAAAATACCGAATGCCTAAGTTAACAGTCCCATATACAAGGTGCAACGGATTATTCAGCGCTGAGATAATACAAATAGTATATTGAAAGGGCTGATATGTCTCTGCAACACAGTAGATGGGGCTGTTACCAACACCATCGTTATTTACCCGGCTGAAAGGAGACGGCAAAAGTCCACGTGGCACCTTTGGCCGTGTTTTCGCCCCATACCGCCGGCGTATATGCCAGCTCCAGGCCCCACTCACTGGTCATATGATACCCCAGGGTCAGGTCCAGTTTGGCCAAATCATATTCCAGTGTAGAGGTGGGATTGCCGAAATCATCGGTATTGTCATCGGCATTGTCCATGCTCAACAAGGCGTCCAGCTTGGCCCGGCCATAGAAATTCTTGCCAAGATCCGATCCGATTTCCACCAGATACCGGAACTCGTCCGACGGCGCTTTGGCCCGCCAGCGGTATCCGGCCTCCAGGTTCATGTAGCCGGGGATCATGGGCCAAAGCGACCGGCCGTAAAGGAAGCGCAGCTCATAATCATATTGACCATTGCCCAGAGGCAACGCATCATCCTCATCATAGAATTCCGGAATTTTCACCAAACCCTGGACGGAAAAGATGCCGATATTGCTGTTGTGCAACCGGTACCGGAGGCCCAGATCCATATCCCCCATACCGTCGGTTTCGTATTTATAATAATCATCTTCCCGCTCAATCATTTTGTAATACAACGAGCCGATAACCGTGAGTTCATCCAGAATACCGTACTCCATGTAATAATTGAGATTGAAATCCGTAAACTCCCCATTGAACGGTATGGATCGGGAGTCACCATCCGCGTCATACTCCTCGTCCGCGTAATAATAATTAGCAGCCGCCCGGTGGTAACTTTTTCCCTTTTCCTGGGTCCAGGCACCGGCAAAGACCACCCCGGCGGTCATCAAAACAAGACAGGCTGCCAGCATCGGCTGAAGCAAAATCCTTTTTTTCATCATCAGACTCCATTCTATTTTTATTAAATCAATGCTAAAATTTATGAATGCTTATTTTCAGGACAATTCAAGGTCCGTTTCCTGGGCTGGCCTGAATTTTCGCACCAGCACAGGAATCAGGGATACCAGCACAATCAGCAGGATACCGATGACAAACGTGGGTGAAATATCTCCCTTGAACAGGTCCATGAGTGAGCTGGAAAAAACAATAAACGCCACGCACGCCGGGAGCATGAAGACAAAAGAGGTCACCGCATAGGGTAAAAACCGAATGGGCGTCAGCCCAAAGGCGTAATTGAGCAGATTAAACGGAAAAAGCGGCACCAGGCGCGTGAAGGCCACGATTTTCCATCCGTTTTTCTCAACACCTTGGTCCAGCTTATGCCACCGAGGGCCACTGAGTTTGGCGGCGATCCAGTCCCGGGCCACATACCGGGAAATGAGAAACGCCAGGCTGGCACCGGCAGTGGCGCCGGTGATACTGTACACTACCCCCCAGAACGGGCCAAACACGATGCCGCCGACCAGAGTAATGGGAAGCCCGGGCAAGAAAAGGGCCGGAGCCAGGGTGAACAGCACGATATAGGCCACCGGCGCAAGGGGCCCCAAAGAGGCCACGGTCCGGCGAAGGGTTTCAGCGTCAAAATTGTCCAGAATGCCGGACATCCGGATACCTGCGATCGCGACAATAACAGCGGCCAGGATCAGGATTTTTTTTATTTTTCCACTGCTGCCGGTTCCCTGGACGAATGTAGAGGTAAATGTTCTTTCTCGGGTGACCGAGGCGGCGTGGTTGTTTTGTATGTAGCGTTTCAAGCGGGTCCGGTTGAAATAAGTTAGCGGCGCTCGAGTGACTTTCCGTGTACCGGCCGCCACGGCGTCGGGATAAAAAACTGCGTCCAGTATATGGTCCGTGGGTGTTTTTTTATTCAAAAAATTGGCGCATCCCGCGCAATAGGTCAGCAGACGGCGATTGTGCGCCTCTTGTTTGCGCCGTTCCCCCCATTTTTGAGCCAGCTCGGGATTCACGCATCCAACGGACCCGCCTTCTCCGCAGCAAAAGGTTTTGTTGCCGCTGTGGGGCATTTCTTCCAAAGTAAAACCCGTGTTCCCAGCCAGTTTACGGACGGATGCCTGAATTTCCGGTTCATTTCTGAGTACACACGGGTCATGGATGGCAACCACCGGAGAACCTGCGCCGGCATGGTCTTTCTCCATATCCTCATCCACATACAACTCCGGCAGTCCGTAAACAGCGGTCACACAAAGGGGATTGCCGTAAGTTTTAAATACTTTATAGCAATTCGGGCAGACCACGATGACCCGGGTCACCCCGTGATTCGTCAGATGGGCCCGCATTTCTCCGAACATATCGTGAAAATAAGCGCTTCTGCCCAGATCATGGGACGGCTTGCAGCAGCAGTCCAGCACAATGCCGAGATTCGGAATGGCGGGCTTGAGCCGTTCATAAAGGGCGATGGTAGTATCCATGCGAGTGCCCGAAAACGTGCATCCGGGAAACAATATGGTATCGCATCTTTCCGGAAGGCTGTACCAGGAATATTTTTTGGAAACGCCCCGGGCTTCATAGGACATGATGCCCTTGTGACCAGGCAGGGGGGCCGCTCCACGGTCCACAGCTTCCCGCCGCATTTCAAGAAACATATTCTCGGGCGAGAGCTTTACTGGACAGACTGCCGCGCATAAGCCGCACAGGCTGCAAGAAAATGCCATCGTGAACCACTTGGGATCGTTTGGATGATAATTTTCAGCAATAAATTTGGGCGTGCCGTTCTGCTTTAAAAAATCGCATTGCGCCGTGCATTCCGGGCAGTTGATGCATTTTTCCGTAATCAAGGCAATCTGCTCGGCAAGTGACTGGCGCACGGCAGACCGCGATTGCGAGGGTGAGAATGCATCTGATGCAGCAGGCTGGGGCTTCACGGAGCGACTCCTTTGTGTTTAATATTTTTGGGCTAAATATGATGGCTTCGTAAAAAGTCCAAATTCTGTGTTGCGCTTCATCCTTCGTTTCTTCATGGTACACTAAGTACAAATCATCACTCAGGATTTGCGCGCCTTGAATTTGAAGCTTTTTTCTTTGCCATCGGAATCTGACTTTTTACGAGTTTTTCAAATATAATTTAAAAGAAATAAATAAAATAAAAAATTTGAATATGTCAAATTGATAATTTCTATCAATTTTCAAATTCCATCTAAATATTCTATAATACATTGAAATATTGAAGTTTTAAAACGAGTGTGTTAAACGAGCGCCCATGCAAACGACAATTCTTAACATACTGACGATCATCCACTTTCTGGCTATGGCAGGGCTGACGGTGTACGGTGTTCACCGGATCTGGATGATTCGATGCCGGCATAATTGTTCGGTTGTGCCGCCGGATACATTGGGTTTTTCCATAATCACCATGCCGACGGTCACGGTGCAGATCCCGCTGTATAACGAACCCCGGGTGGCGGCTCGAATTATTGACGCTGTGGCGGTTTTTGCCTGGCCGGATGACAAACTTGAAATCCAGGTGCTGGATGATTCCGATGACGATACCCGGACCATTACCGAAGAAAGAGCCGCCTATTGGGCGGCCACCGGTAAAAACATTCGGGTGATCCGCAGGAATTGTCGAACCGGATACAAGGCTGGGGCTCTGGCTGCGGGCCTTAAAAAGGCATCCGGCGATTTTATTGCCGTGTTTGACGCAGATTTTGTACCTGCACCGGATTTTCTTAAAAATACCCTGCCGTATTTTACCGAAAAAAACATCGGCATGGTTCAGGCCCGGTGGGGTTTTTTGAACACGAATTATTCCTGGCTGACCCGACTCCAGGCGCTGCTGCTCTCCGCCCATTTCGGGATTGAACATGAAGTACGGTGCAGACGCGGTCTGTTTTTCAATTTCAACGGCACGGCCGGGGTGTGGCGCAAAACCGCCATTGAATCCGCAGGCGGCTGGGAGTCAGACACCGTCACCGAGGATCTGGACCTGAGCTACCGGGCGCAGCTATACGGATGGCGATTTGTTTATCTGCACCATGTGGCGGTACCGTCCGAACTGCCGGTGACCCTGGCGGACTTCCGGTGTCAGCAGGAACGCTGGAGCAAGGGGGCCATTCAAACGGCGAAAAAACTCCTGCCCCGGATAATGTCCGCTTCCCTGCCCCTGTCCGTGAAAATAGAAGCATCCGCCCATCTCTTGGCAAACAGCTCCTGGGTGTTCGGATTTCTGGCCACATTGACGCTTTATCCGGCGCTGATCAACCGGATCGGGATCGGTGTGTATCAAGTGCTCTGGATTGATCTGCCCCTGTTTTTGTTTACTGGCGGCACTGTGTTGCTTTTTTATCTGATGCACGGCCTGAGCTCCGGGTTGAAAACTTCACTCATTGCATTGCCGCTGCTGCCTGCGGCCAGTATCGGCCTGGCACCCTTTTTTTCCATAGCGGTGCTCAAAGGAATGTTCCAAAAAGGAGGGTTATTTGTCCGCACGCCTAAATCCGGAGTTCTGGAAAATTCAACAAAACGAGCAGTGGTTATTACGGAGGGCGGCAATGCCTGCATGTATCTTTTGACGAATTTAACTTTATTTGTTTATATGTTGATGCCGGTCTTTTTTTCACTGGGCCGGGGCACCTGGCCGGCACTCCCTTTTTTGTGTCTTTTCCCTGCCGGTTTTCTACTGATGGTTGCATGTGATCTTAAGGAAAGCCTGGCGGGCGCATACGGAAGATAAATACAAATTTATTGATGTTTAGAAGTACGTCAATCTTGCCCCCTGTCCTTGTGAGTGCATGTTTTGCTCATTCGCAAAAGCCAACAATATTTTTACGTCCGCCACGGAAATTACCCCGGAGCAGGCCGTGGCCCAAGCCCTGCAATTTGAAAAAGAGGGAGCCAATGCGATATATATGATGACAACCGCCATGTATCCCTTTGGAAAATTTATTGAGATCGGCAAAGAAGTAAGGGCTCATTTAAAACCGGAAACAGTTCTTGTTGCCAATATCGGGGATCAGAATCTCGAAGATGCGCAACGGCTCAAAGATGCGGGATTCGCAGGGGTCTATCATGCACTTCGGCTGCGGGAAGGCACGGATACTAAAATTTCTCCGGAAAAGCGGAAAGAAAGCATTCGCAATTTCAAAGAAGCCGGTCTTGTGGTGGGGACCTGTGTGGAACCGGTGGGGCCGGAACACACCAATGAGGAACTGGCGGACAAAATTATTTTTACCGCATCCCTTGATCCGGCATACAGCGGCGCAGCCCGCCGGATTCCGATTCCAGGCACCCGGATGGCTCAGCTGGGATCGATTTCGGAATTGCGCATGGCTCAGATTGTTGCCGTTACACGTCTTGGAATGCCCCGGTCGGTCATGGGCAACTGCACCCATGAACCTTGCACCCTGGGGGCTATTGGCGGGGCAAATTTTTTCTGGGCGGAAGTCGGCGCCAACCCTAGAGATATTAAAGAAAAAACCGAAGAAGGCCGAGGTGAATCCGTTGCTTCCTGCACGACCCTTTTTCAGGAAAGCGCCTGGGATATATGGCAAGGATCATCACGTTTTTTTTCAAAGCAGGCATAGCATGTAATCTTTTTGGATTTTAATCAGAACCCTTTCTCGTTCCCACGGTCCTCCGTGGGAATGCATAAAATAATCATTAAAGGAGCTAATCGTTATGAGTGAAAAAAAACATGTCCCCGTCCCAAAAGATACCCGTGCTTTTATTTGTGCCGATTGCGGTGCTGTTGCCCTTGATGCCAACAATATTTGTAAGGTTCAGGGCATGGGCCTGAAATCAGACTGGTTTAATATTTTCTTTCATTGCTTTGGAATGTGTTAAAAAAAATTTGTAATTGCGTCACGCTTTAGTTAAAATATAATCAGTTTGAATTCATCAGCGACCTGACCATCCGGGGAAAAGCAGCGCTTTTAAAGCTCGAAATCGAGTTTGCGGCCATTCAATTATCAGAAAGGAGAAAGCAATGCATCATAAAGACTTTGAAGTGCGGGTAATGAAATATTTTACCGAAAATATCAATTTGCCGGAATTTTGGAAGATTGCCAAAGAATGTTCGCGGGAATTTTGTTATCTGAGTTTTGAGGACATTATTTCAGGTGATATTGAGCTGCCGTCGATCGAGGAAATAAAAGAAAAAATTGCAGATAAAATTCCGTATGAATTCGAAAAATCCGGTTTTGTGGATAGCGGCCCCATTGACCTGTCCGGAATTGAGGAGGCTGTTTTGGGCAATACCCTGGTTAGAATTGAATCAATGTATGAAAAATTTCATGATGCGCTGACCCTGGGTGTGGCTAAAGCAGTAAAAAACGAAATGGTTGTTTTACAGCAGCAACTCCACGAAGAGATAGACATTATAAAGAAAAAATATTTATCCTGACATTATTTCCGCGACACTTATGTTTTATCTCATCTTTTAACTACCAAATATAGAATTAAATGAAAAGATAAATTATTCCTGATGATCATTTATCACTGAAGAAACCATATTACGCATACTGACATTACCAAAACAAATCAGCTTAATCATCTGTTGTTCTTTCAAGTGCAATTCCCGCATAATCTCTTTTTCATTTAACCCCTGTTCAGCTAAAAAAGAAACTTTACCAAAAAAATCTTCAAAAAATTGTAATTTTGCGGCCAGATGTTTTTTACCGTTTTGTGGTCTGGGATTATGACAGCAATAAAGCCCGTCAAAATCAAATGTAAGAATATTCTTTAAAGAAGTAATCTGGTCACCGATTTTTTCATCTGCACGAAAATATTTTATCCGGTCGCCAAGGTATAAATCACCTGAAAACAGCCAGCCGTTATTTTGTTCAAGAAAAACCGTATGGTCTTTACTGTGACCGGGAGCATGTATTTGCTGAAATTTAAAACGCTCATTTTCATAAAACCCGGAGGCCAATAAATCCAGTTCGACGGGCGTTGTCGCACCCCATACCCAGTGCTGGTAAGGAAATATTTTATATGACCGGCGCATCTTGTCAATTGTCAAAGGATGCGCCATAACCGGTATATCAAATACCTTCTTAATGGCTGCTGCATTGCCGCTGTGATCTTCATGATGATGCGTTAATAACACCGCAGCGATTTTATGCGTTCCGACAATATCCAGAACGGCCTTGCGCATATGTGACTGACCGGTATCAATAAGAACATTTCCGACAACAAAACAATTTACGGTCATCAGGGGCTGCCCAACCAGTGAAAACCCAAGTTCAAAAGCACATACATCACCAAATTGATGTTTTTTAATCGTCTTCATTTAAACTTTTTTTCAAATGGTCAGGTGTCATTTCAGTTGTCTGGTCTGTCGTCTGGTCTGGCGTCTGGTCCGCCTCATTTCCGGAAGGGACATTTTCCGGAAGCGCAAGGGTTTGTTGAGCGGGCAGTTCAACAGAAACAGAATCAACATTTCTCAGCCCCTGAGGCAGTTTCTTTCCGCGCTGGGCTCGCTTGCCGATAAAATTGCTGAAGTTGGAAACGGTCAGTTTAAAATGACGCCGACCGGAGAATAATGTCAGCAGGGCGTCTTCAGGAAGAAGAAACAAATGCTTGATAAAATCGGTACCAGCCTTAAAATCCTTGGAAAGCACATTGATTATTTTATTCCCTTTGCCCTTGGCCAGCTCAGGCAAATCTTTTATTGGAAACGCCAGCATGCGGCCTTCGTTTGTAATGGACACCACATAAGTTCCGGCAAAATTGCCGGTAATATGAATGGGTATCAGCGGCAAGGCTCCGGTCGGCAGGCTGATAAGCGCCTTTCCCTTCTGGTTACGGGTGTTAAGGTTTTCCAGCTCGGTGATAAACCCATACCCGGCCGTACTGGCCACCAGAAGCTTTTGCTTTGGCGCACCCATAAGTGCGGTGATAAACTGGGACTGGGCAGGATTCTTAAAATAACCGGTCAAAGGTGTTCCATGACTGCGTGCAGACGGCATACCATTAACCGGTGTTGCATAAACCCTGCCGGTGGTATCCATGAACATGGCCGCTTGGTTGCTCCGACCCTTAGCGGCAACAAGAAAGCTGTCACCGGATTTATAGTTCAAATCTTCGGGCTTGACATCATGGCCTTTGGCCATCCGGATCCAACCCTGACGGGACAGGATTACGGTGATCGGTTCGACCGGCCCCCTGTCAATGGCAGCAATAACCTTAGCCTCTTCACGTACCACGATCTTTGTTCGGCGAGGGTT
>JAQIBZ010000578.1 GCA_027858815.1 Desulfobacteraceae bacterium | reverse complement strand
GGTTGTCATTACGCGGAGTGAGGAACGAACGACAAAGTAATCCCCTGTCGATAAGGAGATTGCTTCGGTCGTACCTCCCTCGCAATGACAGAAAAAGTGCAATTTGGAGACTTTCCGTTCAACCACTAGATAGTCGGCCGGTAAAAACAGACATCATATTTGGCTTTCTTGAAAAATACTTTTCAAAATTTATTGGATATTGTATCGTCTGCAAACGAATTGGTTTCCATTATTGCCAGTTCTCAGCCAATGCCATTAATTTAAGCGGTTTCATTGTAGGAGAGGGGTTTATCCCCTCCCGCAAAATGGCGAACCCTACCGGGAGGGGATAAACCCCTCCCCTACGCATATGGCTTAAGTTCGCAGCTACCTGTTAAGGGGCGGAATTTCTGAAAATTTAAATTAAACACCTTTGTGAGGAGAGTTCATCAGATGAATATTTGTATTGTGGGTACCGGATATGTTGGTCTTGTAACTGCCGCGTGTTTTGCTGAAATGGGCAACCATGTATATTGTGTCGATATCAACCCGGCAGTAATTGAGACATTAAACAATGGCGGCATTCATATTTATGAGCCCGGACTTGAAGATATTGTAAAACACAATCTTGCTGATAAGCGACTGACCTTTACGACAGATATTTCCGAAGGCATGGAAAATTCTTTGTTTGTTTTTAATTGTGTAGGGACTCCGCCAAAGCCGGACGGTTCCTGTGACCTGTCATATGTTTTGAATGTGGCATCACAGGTCGGTCAGCATATGAAAGATTATAAAGTCGTCATTAATAAATCCACTGTGCCGGTCGGCACCGCAGATAATGTCCGGGAAATCATCCAAAATGAGCTGAAACAGCGACAAGTAGAAATTGAATTTGATGTGGTGTCCAATCCCGAGTTTTTAAAAGAAGGGGATGCCATCAAGGATTTTATGAAGCCGGACCGGATTATTATCGGTACGGATAAGCCAAGGGCGGCTGCTTTACTGGAAGATATCTATGCCCCATTTGCCCGGAGCCGGGATAAATTTATTACAATGGCAATCCGAAGTGCGGAAATGACAAAGTATGCAGCCAATTGCATGCTGGCTACCAAAATTTCATTTATCAACGAAATGGCAAATATTTGTGAATCCGTGGGTGCAGATATTAAGGATGTGCGTGTCGGAATCGGATCAGATCATCGCATCGGATATCATTTTATTTATCCGGGTGTCGGGTATGGCGGTTCCTGTTTTCCAAAAGACGTTAATGCGCTGATCCAAACGGCATTGGGTTGCCGTTATGAACCGGAATTACTGACAGCTGTTGACAGTGTGAACAACCGGCAAAAACTGATGCTGGCCAATAAAATTCATAACCATTATGCGTCCTCCGGCGGTGTAAAGAATAAAGTTTTAGCCTTGTGGGGGCTTTCGTTTAAGGCAAATACGGATGACATCCGGGATTCGGCCGCACTTGAAATTGTTCGGAATCTTACGGCAGCGGGAATGACGGTTCGTGCTTATGATCCGGCGGCCGGTGACAATGCAAAAAGCGAACTTTCTGATGAGCCGCTGGCTGAAATACTGAATAATCAATATGATGTTTTAGACGGCGCTGATGCCCTGGCAATTGCTACAGACTGGAATCAGTTCCGGAATCCTGATTTTGATACCATCAAAAAAATACTCAAAAAACCGGTTATTTTTGACGGCAGGAACCTGTATTCATGCAAACAAATGAGAGAACTGGGGTTTCTTTATTTCGGTGTCGGTCGATAGATTGATGAATATTTTTTATATTCTGATTTCCATCATACTGTATGTCATTTCTTTTCCAAAATTTAATTTTTGGTGGTTTGCTTTTGTTGCCCTGACGCCATTTTTTTTAGCATTGGAAAATGCAGGTTCCGCCTTTAAATCTTTTTTATATGCTATTCTCTGGAGTGTCGGGTTCTCTTTTGGAATGGGATACTGGGTTTTTCCCACTATTTTAAATCAATACGAAGTTCCGTTTGCCTCATCTGTTTTATTTTTTACCCTGTGTGTAATCCTTCCCACGGTTATGATATTCACGCTCTTTTCGGTTTTGTATCGTTTTTTTTATCAGAATCGATTGAGCTTCTATGCTCTGGTTGTCCCGTCTATATGGGTTCTTGCTGAATATTTAAAAGATGCCATTTCTTTTTTAATTCCATGGGGCGGGATTGATGGTGCGCTTGTTCCTTTTTCACAATTTATTCAGATCGGTGATTTAGCAGGCGGTTATGGAATTATGTTTATTGTTGTGGCGGCTAATGCTTTGTTTGTTTATTTTATAAAACAATTAAAATCCTGGCGAACCAGTCTCATCAAAGAAGATGAACGTTGCGATCAAAATAATACAACTTCTATCGTTCAAGTATTTTCTCCATTGATTCTCATTCTTTTACTCATTGTCATCCCGGTTGTCTATGGCATGCATCAAATACGAGAAATCAATTTGTCTGTTGAGCAGGAATATACAGCCGGACGATCCATTAAGGCGGTTCTGGCTCAGGGGAATTTTAGCACCAAAGAACGCTGGAGCGGAATGGGGTTTTATCAACGGGTGATGAATTATCTTGAGATGTCCAAAGACGAACCCCTTGAAATTGAGGGAAAAGAAGGGCAGGGAGATAGCCGGGTCATTGTCTGGCCGGAAAACACATTAAATTCATCATCAAAGTTAAACGATGCGTTGTTCATGGAAATTATGCGGAATATCGGAGAAAACGCATTGTTGATTTCAGGCGGTCTGAAAACTGATCATAAAACCAATGAAGTGTTTAACTCAGCGTATTTTATCTCCGGCACGGGACGTTTGCTGCGGTATGATAAAAATATTCTGCTGCCATACTCCGAGACCTCGCCGCTGATTGATTTACTGGATGCGTATTATTCTGCTCCCAGTGAATTTGCTGCCGGTCAGACTCCTCTATGTATCAATGCGCCCGAGGGAAACGTTGGCGTGTCGATATGTTTTGAAATATTATATCCCGGGTTTATCCGGCAATCCGTAAAACATGGCGCTCAATATTTGGTGAATATTTCAAATGATTCATGGTTCGGAGATTCTCCGATGCCGTATATCCATTTAAATGCTGCCCGTTTACGGGCGATAGAGAACAGACGTTTTCTGCTTAGAACCTCCAACAGCGGCATTTCTGCTGTCATATCACCGACCGGTAAGGTGACGGCGCAAAGCCGTTTGTTTGCCAAAGAACGCGTTGATGGGAGTTTTGTAAAACTCGATGAATTAAGTTTCTATGCCAGGCATGGAAATTTAATTCTATTTGGGGCAGCACTAATTCTTTTAATCGCATTGGTTGAGGTAATTTTTAAAAAAGATTAGATGCAGTTTTAAAAAATAAATAATCGACACCTCTTTTATTGTTTTTTATGTTCCTGAATTAACTTTTCACGTTCTATGCGCATGGTTTCCCGGCGACGGAATGCATCGGCTTCTTCACCGAACATTT
>JAQIBZ010000569.1 GCA_027858815.1 Desulfobacteraceae bacterium | reverse complement strand
CAGTATAAATGTGTTTATCCAGAAAACGGATGGGCTTTATATTTATCATGGTGGTAATGCTGTTACTTATCTACACTTTCGCCAGAAACACTTTCTCGTGCATTGCCAGGAAGACTATTTATTATCGAAATATGGAAACAAACTATTTAATAATCCGCATAAAGGCTCATGGCCATTAATGTGGAAGTTATCCGAAAGTAATGAAGTAGAAAGTTTGCTCCAGTATCTTAATGATCTGAAGGTGCTTAAACTCTCTAACTCAAATGATAAAAGCAGAACTATTCCTGTATGGGTGCAAGAACTGGTATTTGAAAGAGACCAAGGAAAATGCGTAGCTTGTCAGAGTAAAGTTAAACTATGCTTTGATCATATCGTTCCATTTGCAAAAGGTGGTGCAAGTGATCACCCAAACAATATCCAACTTTTATGTTCTGAATGCAACTTGGCTAAAAGCGCAAACTTTTGGCCGGTAAAGGTATTATCATAACAATTGCGTCAAATCGGAATGCGTACCGCAGGACGAAAAAACAGAGAGGAGAAAAAATGTTAAGAAAAATTTATCTGGTAGTGTTTATGTTAATTTGTTTCACAGGTGTGGCTTTTGGTGAAAATTTGATAACACCTTTTGGTAGCCTATCATGGGAGGATGGCTTTTTCGACACAGTTACAAAATTAAACAAAATGCAAAGTATTGAAAAGATAGAATTGGTTACCAAAGAAGAAAGAGAAAATCTAAAAGGGATTAACAAAGATGATTTAAATAAACTGTTTAGTGGCTTATTAGAAAACAAATTTGGGAATATACTGAAAAAAAAAGATGATTACAGATTAAAAATGATATTTGACACATATAAGGATAAGAACGGGGTAGATCAGAAATACACTGAGAGAATTAAATTGACTATCGAAGCTTATCCTATTCTAATTGCAAGCACCCCATTTAAAATAAGCCTAATTTTTACAAGTGCAAAGGGTTTGTCAGTCCATCAGCCAGACAAGGTAATAATAGAAAAGAAATGGAATACCGCATTCCCTTTGGTATTAACACGTGTTGTTTTGTTATCAACATCGCCGTCTATTGCTGACAATTTCAAAAAAATAAATGCTCTTATTGAAAAAAAATACGGAAAATATTCTGTAGTTGGCTTATCTTTTGGAAAGGGATTGCGTGGGCAGGTGTATGATAATACTGGGTCTATGTTTGCAGTAGAATCAGGTTTGTCAAAATATTTATTTTCATATTATAGTGAAGCTTATATAAAAAAATTAAATGAAATCTATCGACAGCATCTGGGAAATTTAGAAAGTAATAAAATTAAAGGCAAAAAAGATATGGGTTCAGATTTATAATTCAAAATTGGGCACCCACTTAAGGCGGGACAGCCTTTAAAATCAAGCGTCTTAGCAGCCTGAATTTTAGGGGCTGAAAGCTAATTATCCACATAAAAATCTTTGAAAATATCCCGGCTTAAGTGGGTAGCCATATGATGTACAATGCTTATGGAGCTAAAAAAAAGCATAACAAAAAAATGGAGCTGACCACAAAAGCCGAGCCGATATTTTTGTGAATTCAAAGGCTTAGGCGGCTTTTGTATCAGCTCATTTAGACGTTGGGCGGAGATTATGTTGGTATGAATGATTCAGATTACATTAAGTGCATCCATTGTGGTGTAACTTTAAGTCATAGTGATGGACAGCCCTGTTATAATTGTGGAAAAACCGGGCGAGAAATTCACGTCAATCTTCATGATTCAATAGAAATGAGAGACGATCTTGTCATTGGTACTACAAGTGGAAGAACTAATAGGTCAACGATTCATTCTGACAGCCACAATCCGACCGATACAGCTAAAATTCAAGAGTTAATTATAGATTTTGTTGAAAAAGGAATAGATGGATTTACCCCTTTTATAGATTCTTTGATTCAAAATTTTGATACAACTCTCCAAGGTAAAAATATTACATTCTATCGTGGTGTTGATATCTCAGTTGGGAAGCATCTTGTCTCAAAAAAAATTGGGCCATCCCCTAATTCAAATGATGGTCGATATAATGTTAAAGGAGAGAAGTGTATTTATCTGATTGACGATATAGATTTTTTATTTTCCGAGATTGAATCATCTAATGCTCTTATTCAGAGATACGATATTCCAGTATACAAATTTAAAATAGCGGACCTATCCTCAAACAACAAAGACGTACATAACAGCCTCGCATTGGCTTTTGATATGACAGAAAACGGTAGGACTTCATCCGGTTATAATTTCGAGGAAGCCTTAGAAAATTGTGGCAAATCGAAATACCTTGTCAGTCAATTACTTTCAAATATATTTAAAAAATATGGATGGGATGGTTTATATATACCAGGTGTTCATGGAAGTAATGGACAGTATTATCACAACTGTACTATATTTAGGACGATAGCTGATCAATGGGAGAACTGGGTAATTGGATCGTACTTTTTAAAAAATGCAAATGTTAAAAATGCAACTGATTAGCCCAACAAATTAATACAGCAGATTGCCAGGGCTGGGCGGCCTTGGTAAATTGAAATTTCTCATTGCCCTGTCAACTGCTGATTATAGCGTTGGGTGGCACAAGGAGGTTAGCATGTTCATTAAGAATTTTGGTCAATTTTGGCGCACCGAAGAAGTCGACTGGTTTCCGGGCCAAGGTAATCGCAACTCCTTCCGTCTACTCGGACGCCAAGGAACATATTTACCGGGCGTGCGTCTGGCCGATTTCCGGCACATGCAAGGAATTTATATTTTGTACGCTAATCACGGCCCCTACTACACAGGACTTACTACTGAGCAGGGGCTGGGTAAGAGATTGCAAGATCACCTCAACGATCAGCACGGCAACAAATGGGACCGCTTCTCATGGTTTGGGTTTCAGCAGGTGATAAAACGCACGGATGAATTTAATATTTGCCAACTGCGGGACCTTGCAGGAGCCGCCACTGTCGGAGAACCAGCCACTGTTATTCGTGACGTTGAGGCACTGTTGATAAGAGCTATGGGCCTAACCAATATCTCGCAAACCCAATTTTCTAAGGGCGAAGAATGGTTTCAGGTGTTCGACCATGAGGTGAATGACTACATAGATAAGCTTCAAAGAAAGTGATAGAGGGCACCCAACCAAGCGCTTGAGTGGACGCGGAGAACTTCGGCGGCGTTGACGCGAAAAA
>JAQIBZ010000560.1 GCA_027858815.1 Desulfobacteraceae bacterium | reverse complement strand
GTTATAAATTCAGACAGTTAAGGCAACTCGCAACACAACTCCAATTAACTTGAATGGAATATTAACTCATTTGACGATGACCGTTTCCCATATTGTTGAATGAGTTTTTTCTACAAAATCGGATTTGTTACTTGATAATGGAATGATGCTATAGGACATCTTTGGCTTGAAAGGAGGAAGGTCTCCTTACTGAAGCTGCCCATAAAGAAAATAGTAATACAGTACAGGAAGGGGTTGGTTGTTTTAATAGAAAATTTGTTTTAAAAAAAAAGTTGATGTTTTTTTTAACAAATTGTGTTTGAAAAAGGAAAAAATGTTGAAAAAATCGATTTATATTTCCTTGATCTCAACTGTTCATATATTGTTTATTATTTCAATCTCATATTCAGCAAAATATACCACTATACAGCTTACAAATAGTGACTATAGCTGTTATGGTCCCCAGATAAACGACAACGACCATGTGGTTTGGTTCGGAGATAATGGTTCTGGCTATAATGCGATATTTTTATACGACGGGTCAACCACCATACAACTTACAAATAATGACTTCTACAACGATATCGAAAGATACCAGATAAACAACAACGGCCATGTGGTTTGGTCCAAATACAGGTATGGTGATTCAGGGGTTCCCTTTGACAGCCAGATTTTTTTATACGACGGTTCAACCACTATACTGCTTAATAGCAGTCGTAGCCAAAACTACTCTCCCCAGATAAGCGACAACGGACATGTGGTTTGGTTCGGAGAAGGGTATGATGATTCAGACACTGTCTGGCAGTCGGATATATTTTTATACGACGGGTCAACCACGAAACGGCTTACAAATAGTCCCCATAATTCGCACCCCAAGATAAACAGCAACGGCCATGTGGCTTGGTCCAAAGTCGGATATCTTGATTCAGACAATGTCTGGCAGTCGGATATTTTTTTATACAACGGTTCAACCACGAAACGTCTTATAAACCCAGGATTCGGTGACGACTCGTTCCAAATAAACGACAACGGCCATGTGGTTTGGCGCGGATATAATGGTTCTAATTCCATGCAGATATTTTTATACGACGGGTCAATCATTAAACAGCTTACAAACAGCAGCTATAACGTTTCTCCCCAGATAAACGACAACGGCCATGTGGTTTGGTCCGGACATGATGGTTCTGGCTATAATGCGATATTTTTATACGACGGGTCAACCACTACACAGCTTACAAACAGCGGCCACAACCATAACCCCCAGATAAACAACAACGGCCACGTCGTTTGGTCCGGATATACTGATTTAAACGGTGGCTGGCATTCGGAGATATTTTTATATGATGGTTCAACCACTACACAGCTTACAAATAGCGGCTATAACGGTTCTCCCCAGATAAACAACAACGGTCATGTGGTTTGGTATTCGTGGCTAAGGGGTAGAATATTTTATGCAATGCCAGATGAACTATCAGGTAATGTAGCTATTGCCCAAACCCCCATGACCGGCTTATCAGGGACTACCTTTGTTGAGTGGGGAACTGGGTTTACACCAAACAGTACAGCCACGCTTCATTTCAAAAAGCCGGACGGCACTGAGTATCCCACATTGCAGCAGCCCATTGATGCCATCGGTCATTTTGAAATTGACTACATAGCCCCTCGAAATAAGCCTCCGGGGACATATATCTGGTGGGCTATAGACGGGGTAACCGGTGAAAAAAGTAATGAAGTAGCCTATGTGATCACTCAGCCTTCAAGCGGTCTGGTCGTCGAGACCATCAACCCTCAGTCCAGCCACTCTTTTTATAAAAATTTTTTTCCTTCTCCAGACCAGGATAAACTCGATTCAGGAGGCAGCATTTCTTCCATCATCGCTGCTGATGGTGAAAGCAGACTCCTGTTGCGGATTACAGCAGATAGCCCATGTCAGGTCACAGTGAGTGAAGAAAAGGGAAATATTTCCCAAAATGGAGGTGTTGCAATCCTTGATGATTATAGGAATGCAGAATTAGCTTCTTCTGTCAAAGTTCAAGTGGAGAAGCCCTATGGGGGTAAATATGTGGGTTACGCAGTTTACCGAACTCCCAGGGATTTCTCTATACCCGGTTATGAAGACAAATTGACAAGAACGATAACCTTAAAAATTGATTCCCCTTCTGCCAATAAGATTATACCGATAACATTGAGGCGCACCCCAATAATCATTTCCCATGGCCTATGGTCATATCCCAACAATGAGATGGAAAATTTTCGTGATGACCTTTGGAATCGGTTTACTGACCGTTCCGATAAGAATGTTAACGATTACATCCGATTAAATAACTGCCAATCCGAAAATGCCAAGGCTGTCAGTAGGGGAGCCATAAAAACGACAAACAATATCTATGCTTTTTTAGATGCTCTTCGTTCACAGGGAGTTACAGTCACCCAGGTTGACTATCTCGGGCATAGCATGGGGGGACTATGGGGGCGGTTGGTCGTCCAGGAATATAATAAAAAAATTTTTACATATGATGAGGGGTATTTGCATAAATTAATAACACTTGATACGCCTCATGGTGGTTCTTACTTAGCAGATATAGGCCAATTTATCATTGATAATGCTGGATATATTTCTATTCATGTTCCAACGCAGGGTTTCATCAGTGCTCGTGATTTTTTGTGTCAGACCTCAACGATGCTTAAGAAACCGGTCTGTGATGGCGCAATTAGAGATCTGACATCATACGGAAACGTTGAAAATCTTCAAGAAATTTCGATTCCAGCTCATGCGTTTACAGGCAATAAGTCTATAGATACCGCCTGTGCTTTGTTATCCCTCTCCAAACTTGTATCCGGTGCAGATGCGACGGGTATTGTTACTTTGCTGAGAACGGCAGAAAAAATATTAAAATTGATCAATCCTGATTATGGATGCGAAAATTGGATTAATAAGTTTGATATTCAAACCCAGTCCGACTATGTCGTTGGCCTTGGCAGTCAAACAGGTGGTCTCAAAGGGGATCAATTGGATGAAAGGGTCCACTGGCACATGGCTTCATTTACTTCGGAAATCAACTCACGTTTTTATGAATTGCTTAACAAATGGAGCAATGAAAGTGTATTCTCTTCAGGTTTCCCGGCAAGCGCCTCCGTTGTGAATCAAAAGGCCATGACCGTATATGATCCCCTGCGAAAAACCATGGAAGTACCTGAAAATCAGGAACCACTTGGAGAGATTCAGTTCACCAAACCTGTCACCGGAGTAACAGTTTTACCGGGGGAGCAGGTGAACGTCGAACTGACTTTAACGGGTAGTCTGAGTTTAAACAATGTGCTGATTATGGCAAAGGGTTCAGAGCCTATAGAGATTACTGACCCTCCCTACACTACCTTTGTAATTGTCCCATTGGATGCCTATGGTACCTTTGATATCTCAGCATTGGGTGAGGGTACGGATGGGAATCTGTACACTTCATCAGTAACAATCACTGTTAATAATTCCGCAATGTTGGAAAAAGTAGACGTCAGTCCGACTGCTCTTACTATGGAGCCGGGGCAGCAAATCAGCTTGGAGGTTATTGGGAGCTACTCAGATGGCAGCACTCGCAGTTTGAATCAGAAAACGGCTTATATCCGCAGCAATGGTGATATCCTTTCCGTAAACTCATCAGGCACAATAACAGCCATTTCAATTGGTTTGGGATTTATCCAGGTATCCCCTGTTTATGGTGACCCCGTTATTGTTAGGGTTGAAATATCTGCCCCCTACATGGATGCTGATTTTATATCCGATCTTCAATCCGGTGTAGCACCGTTTGCCGTAAAGTTTACTGATTTTTCAGCAGGCGATTTTACAAAATGGAATTGGGATTTTGGTGATAACCAGACGAGCACAGAACAGAATCCAGTACACGTCTATAGTACATCTGGGACTTATACGGTAAATCTAACCATTACCAATACCAGTGGAACAAATACCGAAACCAAGACAAATTTTATAACGGTTGGAACAAAGGGTGATATTAATATGGATGGTCAAATCGATCTGACGGATGGGTTCCTTATTTTTCAAATTCTGACCGGTATGTCACCAGAAGGTACTATAAATTTGGCGGCCGATGTAGACGGCGACGGAAAAATAGGTTTGAAAGACTTCATATACATTATCCAAAATGTCGAAGAATAAATTTTTATTTAAAGGATGGTCTCGATTTAAAGAAGATTCCAGGCAACACAATATACCATATCTGAAGCTTTTTGAAATTGAAAATTTAATTCAATTATATGAGCCAAGGATGTCATGGCCTGGCATGTTTCCACATTAATCAATATAATATATAAAAAACACAGACC
>JAQIBZ010000534.1 GCA_027858815.1 Desulfobacteraceae bacterium | reverse complement strand
AGTATTACAATTCTTCTTATTACTATGGGTCAGAAAACGGAGTCTGTGGCGCCGATTCTGGCTTTATTTGCTGTGTCGTTTGTGAGGTTGAAGGCAAGCATCAGTCAGTTAGTTAACGGAGTCAATCAGCTTCGTTTCGGAGTGGTGAGCATTAACCCGGTCTACACAGACCTAAAGTTGCTGGAGACAATTCAGAGGAAGGCTGTTTCCAAAAACAACTGCATCAGGAGCCAGCAAGGTTGGGACTTCTCAAAAGAACTCAGATTGGAAGATATTTGCTATCGCTATCCGGATTGTGAAGAATACGCCCTGAAGGATGTTCATTTAACTTTGCACAAAGGCCATTGCATTGCACTTGTAGGTAAGACCGGCTCGGGAAAAACCACTCTGGTCGATGTCATCCTCGGGCTATTGGAGCCCGAATGTGGAAATATTTTATTAGACGGATGTGATATTAATACAAACCTGACAGCTTGGCAGACCAATCTCGGTTATATCCCGCAATTTATTTACCTGACAGATGATTCTATCAGTCATAATATCGCGCTGGGACTTGACGATTCAGAAATTAATGATGATCAACTCTGGCAGGCTATCCGGGCTGCCCAATTAGAGTCCTTTGTACAGACCCTTCCCCAAGGCGAAGAGACAATCATCGGGGAGCACGGTATCAAACTCTCCGGTGGGCAACGCCAGCGAATTGGAATTGCCAGAGCTCTTTACCACAATCCTGAGGTTCTGATCATGGATGAAGCCACATCGGCATTAGATAATGCCACTGAAAAGGCGGTGGTTGATTCCATTCACCAACTCAAGGGTGAAAAAACAATTATTATGATAGCTCACCGCCTTTCAACAGTACAAAACAGTGATAAACTTTATTTTATGAAAAACGGGCAGATTGAAATGAGTGGAACGTATAAAGAGCTTATCAATTCCCATCGTGAGTTTAGAGAAATGACACAAATAGGATAGAAAATCATTAATTTTTTACAATGCTATTATAGAGCCTGCAAACGCTGGAAACAACGTCTATATCCTTCTTATGAACGATTTTATTTAATCAGGAATTCAATTTTTTCAAAAATTTATAAAAAAGTAATTCTGGCATACTGGTATCAGGAAAATAATTTTGGTGACCAGTTGACACCGGACATTTTGCGATACTATGGACTTAATCCTTTTTATACACCGAATTTTAATGCGTGTGAGGCTGTGTCCGTCGGTTCAGTACTCGAACATGTACCTGAATCGTATAAAGGGATAATTTTGGGATCCGGATTTCTGCTGCCTCAAACTGAAAAGGTCTTTTCCGAAGCCAAGATATTAGCAGTAAGAGGGAAATTGACTGCCCTTAAGCTCTCGCTTCCTAATTCTATCGCTTTGGGTGACCCTGGTATTCTTAGCGACAGAGTATATGAACGCAAAGTTTCCAGTATACCAAAGCGATATCTTCTTGGCATAGTCCCCCATTACAAGGAAATGGATAACCCCGATTTGCGTGCATTTATAAAAAGATATCCTAAGGATGTCTGCCTTATTAATGTTTGTCGTAAACCTGAAAAAGTAATATGTGATATTTCAGCATGCCGTAATATCGCATCCTCATCATTGCATGGACTGGTTGTTTCGCACAGCTTAGGCATACCTGCCTGTCCTCTTCATTTGTCAGGAAAATTGAGTGGTGGAACCTTTAAGTTTAAAGACTATTACTCGGTTTATGGCATGGTACCTGTTTTCCATAAGCTCAGTGGCAATGACTCTTTAATAAAACTATGTGACCTTTCTGAGTCTATAGATCCTGAGCGTATTGCCGAAGTAAAGAATAGACTTAATTTAGTTTTTTTGAACTATGCTTTAGGAGAAGCATCGGATTATTTTTGAACTGATTGTTAGTTTTCATTATCTTGTTAAGAGATGCTTAACGAAGAATGTGTAAAAAATCGAGCTAAGGGGAAAAAACAATGCCGATAAGAGAAATTGCCGCAGATTAGGTTGGAAATCGAACGTTCATTAACCTTATATTATCAATAGCCTCTTAAATGATGAGCAATCATTATGAAAGATAAAGTATTTACTGTTATTATACCAACATATAACCGTTCTCATCTTGTTTTAGAAACCCTTGACAGTTTGATAGAACAGACCTATCGACCAATTGAAATCATATTGATTGATGACGGCTCTACTGATAATACCAACGAAGTTGTAGAGAACTGGAAAATGATCAACGATGACGATATCAAATTATCCATTTGTATAATCTATCAGAAGAATATGGGGCCAAGTGCAGCAAGAAACAGGGGTATTCAAGAATCTTCAGGTGCTTATATTTTGTTTCTAGATTCTGATGATAAGTTATACCCACAGTGCCTTGAGATATTCGTTGCAGCCTTTAAGAGTCGAAAAGCAGACCTCATTATATGTGGCTATGATATATTTGACGATTACACCGGTCAGATTAAAAAGAAGGTATTTGGCCGACCTGATGAGAGTCAGATTGAATTGGTGCTCA
>JAQIBZ010000502.1 GCA_027858815.1 Desulfobacteraceae bacterium | reverse complement strand
AATTCCTGCACCGCAACCCACATCAAGAAGTTTTCCTCGTTTTTCAGCCTCCAGCCAGAGAACAGCCCCCTGGCCAAGTTCTTTCAACGGCCCGATTAAGGAAAATATCCGCCCCCAGGTCCGTTCCTGCTTGCTTGCGACATTGTCCTCATACCCCATTGTCGCAACCGGAATACCCCGAAAATAGACTCCGGACATAAATGAATCTAATTCTTCATCGTCATGGGTATGGTAATCTGAATAAAAACCGGGTACCTGATCCGCCCGGGGCAACGGATGCTGCCAAACGAGGCCGCATCCGGGACACTTGGCCAAAGACCACTTACCGGAAATATTGTATTGCATATCTGAAAGGTTACGAAAAATGATCCGTCCCAATGATCCGCAGATCATACATTGGATAGATGCGTTTGCATCGGCGATGATTGATTCTTTCATATTTATGGGATTGACGGTCAATACGTTTAATTATATAGCGATTCAACTTCTTTTTCACTTCCTCGATCAGATTCGCCTTTTTGAATTTATACCCAAACATCCGGATGTCGTTTTGGAATAAATCAGCCACCATTTCCCGGGTTTCATCCGTATAGTACTGGCTGTAATGTTCATGCGGGATTTTGTTCTTTAAGGGCAACTTCAATGTAGATATCTTCATTTTTTTACATAATTTTTTGAAATCCTTGTTTATATATTCAAACCTGCCGACAAAATCAACATTCTTTTCTCCATTTTCGTCGACTATGAAAAAACACTGTTCCTGTTTCCAAAATGGACTGAGATTACTTAAAAACTGGATGAAGCTTAGATTCTCATATTCCGGGAATGCCTTTTTTTCGAAATGGTAAGCCGACACCAGACGCCCCCAGGGATTGCGGACAAAGGCAAATTTGAAATATTGATTAAAAATATCAATGGGTAATATCTTTTTTAAATCCCGTACGGTTAAATGCTGCAAGACCGGGCTTAAAAATCCATAGTCCAGAAGATCCGTAGACGACCTCGCAACCCACCCATACATCGCGTCCCGATTTTCAAAGTTCACATCCGTCTGGTCATCAATCATGTTCAACACATATTCAATGGATGTACCACATGCCTTTGGGATATGAATAAAAATACACTTATATTCGTTTGAAATTGGCACTGTTATATTTCCGTATCAAGATGATTAAACACTAATAATATGTTTAGAATCGACTCCGAAAGAGCTAACTTTATGACAACCTACTTTTTATAACAACCGAAGCACCATTTGACACTCCCGCTCCCTATCCCAATCGTCAATTTATTGTATATAACCAAGGGTTCGTAAGTTATCAACGGTTTCCTGATCCATTGCGACTTCTGGCTCATCTTTGAACCAGGCTTTTCTTTTAAGATTGTCGGCCCGCAATGTCTTGACTTTTTCGATCATCTTTTCGATGATGTCTGTGTTACCTGTGGCAATATCATTTAATTCCGCCGGATCTTTTTCAATGTTATACAATTCCCGGCGACCCCCCTTAAATAAAAACAGTTTGTAATTATCTTCCCGATAGGCATCCAGATCATCGAAGGCGTCTTGTCCGACCTGTTCAACATAAATGTTTTGATTTCTTCCTGAGTCTTTAAACAATAGCTTCGCAAAACTTTCGCCCTGAATGTCACCTTTGATTTCTAAGCTCAGGATATCTGCTATGGTAGGTGTAAGACCGATCAGAGAAACCAGATTTGGAACTTTTCTCCCTTTAGGTATACCTGGACCGGAAACAATCAACGGCACCCGCACTAATTTCTCAAAATAATTCTGACCATGACCCCATTGATTCTTTTCACCGAACAATTCACCGTGATCCGAGGTGAAAATAATAAACGTGTTATCAAGGACATTTCGATACTTTAATGCCTTGAGAATGAAGCCTAACCGTTCATCCACAGTCTCTACTTCTTTTTTGTATAACTCTTTTAAATAAATTTGTTCTTGCGGACTCCATTGACATATATCCGTACGCTTAAATAATTTATGTTCAGAATAATACTCCGGATCTTCGGATAATTGCGACACATCCACCGGTATGGTCTCTTTAAATTTTTCAGGCGGATTGTACGGCGAATGAGGATCCAGTATCCATTTTATAAAGAAAAAAGGCTGATTTTTCAACGGCATGTTGAAAAGTCGTTTCAAAGAGTAATACATCTTGTGATATGCATCTGAAAGGTCTTTGATTCCAGTTGCTTGCTCAATCTCAAGCTTTTGAGGGAGGGGGATTTCATAAATAGCCGAAAGAAATTTAAATCCTTTCAAGGCACTCCTTGTAACCATAATATTTTCGATATCAGCTAAAAGAAAATAATGGCTGGACTGAAATAGATCCCCAATGGAAAAATGATCCTCAGGAACTTCGTATTGGCGCAAAGCCACAGATGCGTGATTGCCTTTTCGATAAGCGCCGGGAAAAACACCTGTAAACATGCCGACGGATGATGAAGAAGTATACGGTGAAGATGTATATGCATTTTCAAACAACACACCCTGAGAGGCAAGATAGTCTATGTTCGGCGTGCGGATATCATCTCCGCCATAACACCCTATAACGTCCGACCGCAGGGCATCCGACACAATCAGCACGATATTAGGAGAGGCTTCTTTGGACAATGGGTTTGCGAAATAGCAATAAGCCCCCCCGGCAGCTGCCAGTGTTATGATCAGACAAAAGATCAGAAGTATTTTTTTCATTTTTTGCTTATCCACTCTTCTGTTAAATTACCTTACAATAACGCAGCTGATAATTTCCCCGACTATTTGTCTACGCTTTATTTTATTGAATTTACAGATTGGTTTACAATTTCGGCGATTAAAACGAAAAATAATTAAACGCAAATGCTCTACTGATTTTCAAGTTTTTTAAACACCTGGATATTATAAAAGCGTTCTGTCTCAAGGTCTCCGTATTCATCCAACCGCTGATAAATGGAATCGATTATGTCGGACACATTTTCCTTGGGCATATATCCCAGGAAAGTTTTCGCTTTTTCAAAGCTGACCTTATAGTTTCGAAAATCCTGATTGTTCAAAATATTGATTTTCACTTTTTCCCCGGTCAGTTTCTCGACATCGTCCCTTACAATGTCCCCCACCTGTCCCACGGTATAATTGTCCGAGGCGATATTAAAAATCCCGGAGATCGCTTCATTGGCCTGCACAGCCCGCAGATATCCCCGCACTGCGTCCTTGATGGACAGGATGGGTCGCCAGATGGAAGGATTGTTGACTGTGATTTCCCCCGTGGCAAGAGCATGTTTGAACATGGTGTTGACAATCAGGTCAAAACGCATGCGGGGACTGTGGCCGCACACCGTTCCCTGGCGCAGACTGATCACTGAAAAATTATCATCCGCCATCTGTAGAGCGCCGAATTCTCCCTGTAATTTGGAGATGCCATATGGATATGAACTGATGGCCGGCGCTTCTTCATCATAGAGTTTGTCCACCGTATATCCGTAAACCGAACAGGATGAGGCATAAATAAATCGTTTTACACCACAAAGCTTTGACAGATAAGCCAGGTACGAGGGAAGCGCTCCGTTGTCAACAAAGTTTTTGGACGGTGAAAATTCCGCCATGGGATCATTGGAAAGACCGGCCAGAAAAATAACCTGATCATAGCCTCCAATGTCCTCCTTAGTGCATGAAAACAAATCCTTCTGAATAACATTGACTCCATCAGGCAGATGATTCCCAAACCATAATAAATCGATTACATCCACTTCATAGCCATGGTCCAACAATTCAGGCACAAGCATAGAACCGATATAGCCAGCGCCGCCGGCAACAAGAATTTTCATTGTTTCTCCTCCTTTTTGAGATTGTTATGGGAAAGGGGAAACCCTTTCCAAGTTTTTATAACTATAAATCTTCTGATCGGTTTCCAAAAGACCGCTTTTAAATTAACGGCCATAGCAGATAAAATATAGCGACATCAAAATCATTTAACGAGTAAGTTCAAACGATATCACCGTTCTCAATAAAAAAAAGTCTTTTTTTCCAGAAAGGGTTTCTCTATGAATCTGTATGTCAACGCTGACGCGCCTATACAGGCGATAAAAATGATCAGAATGAGAATCCCTTTTGATGGAACAGGCATTTGCATGGCATTGCTGAATCTCTGTATCGCTATATATCCATATACCAAAATTGGAT
>JAQIBZ010000492.1 GCA_027858815.1 Desulfobacteraceae bacterium | reverse complement strand
AAACCCCTACCCACCCAGCCGGTGAGCAGGCCAATGGCAAGTAAAAAAAACATAAACAGGGCACGGGACATGGACATCGTCCAGAATAAAAATTGAATTTCAACCACGGCCACGTTCTGTATGATAAAAATTACGGCAAGTCCGACCAGGATAAGACTCAGAATCAGTTTTACGTTCATTGTATTTTCCTGTAAATGACAGTTTTTGATAATCGATTATTTCATTCACTGTTTTCATCTGAAGCAGAGATCAGCAGCTCATCAAACTCAAAGGTAATGATGATGTCCGCTACCGTGGCGCCTTTTCCAAGCTCATGAACAATCAGAGGGTTAATATCCATTTCCTTTATTTCAGGAATATCAGTGACAAGACTGGAAAGCCCGACAATCAGTTTTTCAATTTGTTCGACGTCCGCCTTTGGTTTGCCACGGTAACCGTTGAGTATTTCGTATCCCCGGATACTGCGGATCATTCGGCGGGCATTGTTCCGGCCAATGGGTGCCAGGCGGAAAGTGACATTTTTAAATAGTTCCACATAAATTCCTCCCAGCCCGAACATGAGCAGATGGCCGAAGCCCGGATGCCGGTTCACACCGAGAATCACTTCCTGTCCTTTTTCAAGCATTTTTTCCACCAGAACCCCGGTGATTTTGGCATCCGGCTTATAGGCCTTCGCATTGTTTATAATATCGGCATAGGCGTTTTCTACTGATTCACGGGTTTTAAGGTCTATGACCACGCCTTTGGCATCCATTTTATGAAGGATGTCCGGGGAGATAATTTTCATTACCACCGGATACCCCATTTTATCGGCAAGGTCTCCGGCGTGTTGGGGAGACGTTGCGGTTGCAAGGGGCGGCGATTGAAACCCATAACATTTTAATAATTCGCTGCCGTCATGCTCGCCAAGGATTGATTTACCCGAAGCCCGGCAGTCATTTACGATTTCTCTGGCCCGTTTTCGGTCAAATGTTAATTCATATTGCGGCATAATCGAGCGGTTCAGCCACCGGGTCGCTTCATAGAGTTTTCCCAGAGAGCGGGCGGCGTCTTCCGGAAACCTGTATACCGGTACATGATGTTCCTGAAGGAACGATACCCCGGACGACACATCCACAACCCCCATGAAGCAGCAGACAATCGGCTTTTCGTTGCTCTGGTAAATATTGACAATGGCTTTTGCCGTTCCAATGGCGTCTGTCATGGATTGCGGAGTCAATATCATCAGAACACCGTCCACCCCGTCATCCTGGATCACGGCCGACAGCGCATTCTCATACCGGTCACTGGAGGCATCACCAATGACATCCACCGGATTGTGGAAGTTGGCTGTGGGCGGCAGGCATTCATGCAGCAGGGCATCGGTTTTCTCTGAAAATGCTGCCAGTTTAAGACCTGACATTTCTGTCATGTCCGTGGCGATAATTCCCGGCCCCCCGGCATTGGTGATAATGGCGATACGATTACCGGCCGGGATACGCCGGGCGGAAAAGGCACCGGCATAATTAAAGAGGTTATCCACCGTATCGGCGCGGATAATTCCGGTTTCATCAAATATGGCATTGTATACCGCCTCGGAACCGGCCAGAGATCCGGTATGAGAAGATGCGGCTTTTGCGCCGGAAGCTGTTTTGCCGGACTTGATCACGAGGACCGGGGTGGGCCGGTGGCCGGAAGTGATGTGCTTGACCTGATCCACAAAACCCGGCCGCAGCTTGAGTTCTTCCATGTAAATCATCATGACATTTGTTTCCGGGTCCTTGTGATAATATTCAAGAAGATCGTATTCATCCACACCTGCTTTGTTGCCGATGGAAATAAATTTTGAAAATCCGTATCCGCGTTCCAGGGCAAAATCAAGAACTGCCGTGCACAGCGCACCGCTTTGCGAAATAAATGGAATATTGCCGAATTCGGGTAAATGGGTGGAGAAACTGGCATTTAACCGGATGTCAGGGTGCGGATTGATAACACCCAGGCAGTTGGGGCCGACCAGTGGAATGCCGGCTTCCCGGCAGATCCCGGCGATTTCAGCTTCAATTTTTGCCCCTTCACCGCCCACCTCTTTAAAGCCGGCAGATACAATGACAATTCCCTTTACCCCTTTTTGAACACAATCCTTGACTGCGGAAAGTGCAATTTTCGGCGGTAGGATAATCATTGCCATGTCAACGTCATCCGGAATATCCAAAATACCCGCATACGCTCGCACGCAAAGGATTGACCGCGCCTTCGGATTTACCGGATAAAGGGTGCCGGTATATCCTCCGCGAAGGATATTGGCAAAAATATCGTGTCCGACTTTACCCGGAGAAGATGATGCGCCGAGAACAGCCACTGATTTGGGTGAAAATATGGCATTTAGTTTTTCCATAAAAAGTTCCTTTTTTGTATCAGTCTTATAAAATAATGATTTCTGGTTATCCACTTC
>JAQIBZ010000447.1 GCA_027858815.1 Desulfobacteraceae bacterium | reverse complement strand
TCACGGTTCCGGATGGCAGTTTTTTGAGAAGTTTGCCCAGTATCCGTTTAACGGCAGGAAGATAGTCGCCAATACTGGTGGTGACGACATGGGACACTCCGGGCACCTGGTTTTCAATTCTGGTCAATACGCGTTCAAAGATCGCATCCAGCGTAACCAGGACCCGGCAGCCGGAATCGTTCAGCTGATAGGACAGTTCTTTGGGCGTCAGCAGAGGGGACACCCCCGTGACCGTGCAGCCGGCCCGCATGGTGCCGCAAAGCGCAATCAAACACTGGGGAATGTTCGGCAGGCTCAGGCCCACGACATCTCCCGGTTTTACACCGTTGTCTGTTAAAAACGCTGCAAACCGGCACGACATCTCATCCAGCTGCCGAAAGGAAAGAGTGGTTCCCATAAAGTGCATGGCCGCCCGATCCGGATTCGTTGTCAGACCTTCTATCAGGGCGTCGGTATAGGTTTTTGCCGGGATATCAATGTCCGGCAGCGTTCCCGGATCATACGCCTTTAACCAGGGTCTGTCATCATACGTCGTCATAATTGTTCCTCCCCCCCATTGTGTTTGATTAGCGGAATGGATCTTTTCGGACGAATTTTATCGATTATTATAACAGGTTTTTACAGATGCAGCCGGATTTTTCTTCATTTTTTTTTGCTTTTGCAGTGGCTATAATGCTGTTTTTAATCCTTAAAAGTTAAATATAGTCTTGATTTAAGGAGTAGTTTTAAATTTATTTCTTATATTTTTAAACAGTTAGCTTGGCAGACCCTATTTGTGCTTGATGGATGGAATCGCTTCATATTGTTTTCGTCTATGGCCTGACTAATAATTGTCGAGTAGACCGGCTTCTCCTATGAAAACAAAACATTACAAATAGTGCTTCAATGACGCCTTGCCGCACGCGGCTACTACGTGACTGCTGTCTTGCCTTGTCCCCGTCGTTGTTACCGGCCCCTCTCAGAACCGTGCTTGCGCTATTTACGCACACGGCTCCTCACATGGTCAATTCACTGAAAATCCGAACATACTGACCCTAATCCGTGGTTTCGGTAAAGGGAATCGCTTCAGCATTTCCTCGAACTTTTCCCAATTGAGGCAGTTCTTCTTCCCCCTACGGTTCAGCCACTTAAACAGCAGCTTCCTCACTTCATGACCGAATCTCGCAATTCCGCGCAGGTTGTCGGTTACACCGTAGTAGTTATAATGGCCCCTCAATTTGGCTTGAGCTGTTTTCCAAAGGTCCTTGGTCTTCATAGTCCTGGCTTTCTTCAGCCATTCTTTGAAGATCTTCAGCTTGGCGACAAACTTCTTGCGGGCTGTTACCCGCTTCATCCGAAACCCCTTGCCGTCCCGCCTTGTTCCGCAGTAGTGGGTAAAACCCAGAAAATCAAACGTCTCTGCCTTTTCCCCTCTTCTCTTGGCATTTTGGACGGCAAATCTTCCAAACTCCATCACCTTGGTCTTCGTCGGCTCCACCTCAAGCCCGAACTTGCCCAACCGTTTTCCGAGTTCTTCACGGAACCGTTCCGCGTCCGGCTTATACTGAAAGCAGACGACGAAATCATCGGCATAACGGATTAACCTGGCAAAGCCTCTGCAGCTCTTGCGGTAAACCTTCTCAAACCATAAATCAAGGGCATAATGCAGATAGATGTTCGCCAGGAGCGGCGAAATAACCCCGCCTTGCGGGGTTCCCTCGTCACTTATTGTGACGCTCCCATCCTCCGACACCCCTGCATTGAGGAACCGTTTCACCATGCGGTGAATTCTCTTGTCCTCAATCCGGTGCGCCAGAAATTTCATCAGCCATTCCTGGTTCACATTATCAAAAAAGCCTTTGATATCCGCTTCGACAATGTGGTTGACTGGATGGTTCTCCACTGCCTCGCTCAATGCCTTGAGCGCATTATGACAGCTTCGCGATGGTCGGAACCCATACGAATCTTCTATGAAATCCTGCTCGTACACTGATTCCATTATCCGCACAAGTCCTGCCTGGACAAGTTTGTCTTCAAAACTCGGTATCCCCAAGGGACGTTGTTTGGTGCTGCCCGGCTTTGGAATGTATTTTCGCCGGACAGGCTGCGGTTTGTACGCCATCCGGTGCAGCCGACCTATCAGGTCTGACAGATTGGCATCCAGATTCTCGGCGTACATATCTTTGGTCATTTTGTCGATGCCGGCGGCGGCATCCTTCCTCAGCCGCCTAAAACATCCCCGTAACAGTTCCTCATTCATCAGATGATACAGGCTGGTGAACTTGAATCCCGGTTCCTTACGGGCCTTCTCCGCTATGCGGCGCAATTTCGTTTCCACCGGCTCCCCGCTTCCGTGAACGGCCAATGTTTCCTCACTCCGCGCTACCATGTGTAGCCTCCTTTCCTCCAGCAGCATTACCCGCCTTCATTGGTACTACGAGGCTATCCGACTCCCTGCGCCTCATTTGCCTTCCTCCCTCTTCAGTTGTCCGGCATACTCTCTTTACTTCGAGAGAAACGCAGGGCCTCCCGGGTTGCCGTGTAATCATAATGTCAAACATGCCATGGTCTCAGACCCCGAGGAAGCAGTCATCACCTTGCCTTTAACGGTAATGCCTGTGTTGACTTCCACGATACCTAAAGTGTCGTCCTTCCCAACGCGACAATTTCGGGGCTCATTCCCTTCAGCCTTTCGGTTTACGGCCTATTTGCTCGCTGTCCTACGCTTAAAACTGACTGTTACCAGTCAGCCTCCAAGGACTCGCTACCCGGTGGCTGGCCAACCTTCCGGGACGGGATTCTCACCCGCTGGATTACACGACCTTGCCCGGCCGCACAAGTATCATGTCCCCAGAATTATCCGATTAGCTTTTTATACCGAAAATTCGAAATTTTCGGTCATCTCAATTCGTGAAACAATACTATTTAAAACTACTGAACTTCCTAAATCAGTCGGTTTTTTGGCGATAGCAATTACTCGGTCTGAATACTCTCTTTGTTGTTCACTACATTTATCATCTTCAAGAAATTCTTTGTGCTTGGAAAGTGATGTCCCTAACTTTGAATTATGAGAATTAGATTTTGCAGCAATTAAGTAACCTTCAACTAATGCACATTCAAATGATTCAGTATAGTTGCCATTAGAAAACAAACTATACAGATATTCGATCATTTTTTCAGGTGTGCTTTCTTCTTGAGTGTATTCTTTGTATATCTCTGGCTTCAGCTCTTTTACTACGAGTAAAATAGCTAATAATGGTGGATACAAATGAGTACCTTCTTTAGTCGAATGAATAACTAAATTCATTTTTGCAAAAATATGCTCTACATCCCGTAAGGACAATTCAGCCTCAGAAATAAGCATTTTAAATACATTTCTTAAGTGTTCAGTTTCATACCTAAATGCTCTGTATTCCGTTCTTTTTTCAAAAAACTCTTTAAATTTAAATGTATTATATAGTTGATCAATAAAACTGGATAGATCACTCGTTGGTAAGTTGTATTCAATATCAATGAACCGTTTTAAATAGCCAATAGCTTCAAAATCATATCCATAAACACCCTTAACGCTATGTGCAAGTTGCTGTTTGTCTAAAGCTAAGACAAAAACTAAACCCTCTATGTCCAATAAGTGTTTGATTCTTTCTAATAATTCAATGGCGTAAGTAGGTTTGCATCTATCAAGTTCATCCACAAATATGAATAACTTATTTTTAGCTTTATCATCGATATTCAATATTTTATTGATATGTTTTTTAAAACTTTTAATTTCATCTTTGTTATTAGAATATTCTGCTATTACATCTTGTGAAATTCCTTCAACAAATTTTGATGTTTCATCTTCTATTATTTTGTCAACATCAACTATACCTGCTGTTCCAACTTTAAGTAAAACAGGAACCCCTCTTTTTAAAATATGGGAACCAGCTTTCTTGGCTTTGTTCCAAGCCTCACTTTTTTTCTTATCCCCTTTGATCAGTGGTTCTATACCTTGGTTCATTTCTCCTAAAAATGCCAACAATGGATCTGTAGCAAAATCTGTTTCCCAGGCACTGAAGTATATTGAATTGCATCCATTATTTATTAAATCAGCATGAAGCATTTCTAAAAATGTTGTTTTGCCATAACCCCATGGAGCATTTATTGAAAGAACAATGGGAGTTGAAAAATTTCTTAATAGTAGCGATAACTTGTCAATATTATCCTTCCTTGACAGTTTATCATTTGTATAAGGATTATCGGCAACTATCTCAATTTTTCTTGCTTTAAATTCCATAGGATTCTTACCTTTTTAAAAAAGCTAACGTGAACATCTGCGGCTTGTCCGCAGAATGTTATTGTTGGGCTATAACCCTTTTTTCCCACTCTTTTGTTCTTAAGTTTTTTTGGATTTTTAATTTGATTTTTTGTTCATATTCTTCATATTCACCTTCACAAAAACCACCATTATATCCACATTCATCACATTTGAACTCGTACTGCGGAGCAGCATGGTACGCGTTGGCAAACTTTGGGATTATTTGATAATCGCACTTAGGACACAACGATACGACTTCATAGATATATCCATCTGATCCGTACTTCCATATCCATTTCAATGTGTCAAAATTATCTGAAGTGTAATCATTGGAATTTAAGAATTTCCCTTTTCCTTTAACGCTACTCACTATATGGGAAACAAATACAATTAATAGGAGGGTTAACGGGATAATTAATATTATAATCAGCCAGTTATATATAGGTGTTTTGGTGATAAAAAATCCCCAAAGGGCCAGGGAAAATGCTTTGATTTTTGGCAACAAACCAGCAAAGTAAGTTATTGCCCCTCCTGTAATAGTAATGATAGCGACTGCAATTACCTTACTCCATACCGGATCTTTCCAAATTTTAGTTAGCATGGTTATTTATTTATCCAACGTCTTCTTGTCTTTTTTTCCTCTGACAAGCGCTACCATCTTTGAAACCTCCGCATCGTTTATACCAGATGATTTCAAATGGGTTTCGATATTCAAAACATAGTCAAGGCACTTTCCGCTTGTACCTTCTGCCCGAGACGCCCTATCTGATAATTCTTCAAGTGTTTCGTTTAAAACATTTTTCCCTTCATATATTGGCACAAACGCTTTTTCTTCTCGTCCGTCTTCCAAACACACTATGCGTTCTCGCAAAGGAAAAGCTTTCCCTTCTCTCTCCCTCAAATATTCAAGAACTTTATCTTTGTCTTTATCTGAGAATTCAAAAGCTAAGCCAGAACAAGCAGAAGATTCATCTTGTTCAACATTTAGCGTAGGCCCAGGATTTTCTTTATTGCCCCAATTCTTTACCGAGGCCTTATTGAATTTCCGACGATAACCTTTTAAGTCAGCTTTACTTTTGGATAAACAGCCAAGTTCATCCTCCCATCCGTCCCACATTAACGAACCAAAGCCAAATATCAACATTACATCTCCTTTCAAGCCCAACGTTTTGTGTCAGTAGCGAGTGAAACGAGTCCACTGGACACAATGGTTCGGTGTTCTATCTTATAATTTCCAACTTAAATAAAACCGCAGGTTTTTCATCGTAGGTTCCTGTATCTTGAAAAACAAAACCTTTAAACTCTGGTATTCGATAATTCCAATCAATCGTGTTAACTCTTTTCGCAGAAGCGAACTGAAAATCATTATTAATTGCCTGCAAAACAGGTGGATTTTTCAAAAACATTTTTGGGTATACAGTAAAGCCACTAAATCGTTTGTTTTCATACGAAGGTTCGATTTTATCTATGTACGCTGTTGCGCCACCCGATTCAGTTTGAAATGTGCCCTCTTTATCAAAAATTAAAAACGGCAATCGGATTTCTTCAGCAACTTTTTTTACAAAGTCAGGATGGTTAATTGCCGCTTTAATTCTTTTATCAACTGAATCATTCATGTAGAAAAAGACCGCCACAAGAATACCAGCGACACCTACTATTATGCCGATAATGAATAAATGGTGTCACATCTTGATTTGTGAATTAATAATTTTAGCTATTTTAAGACTATTACACCCCTACTTCCATACCCTGCCAAATGAGATATTTCTGCTACATCAAGAAGAAGTGACATGTAAAAGATTTCCAATTTCTTCATTTGTATATACGCCAGGTTCTCAGATAAAATGGGTGCCTCCTTGATTATCTGACTATCTGAAGTTCATTCCAACCATATAATGAGACAATACTTACCACAAAAATCTTACACCTGGAAGGACTAATCGAAATATCAATATATTTTCAGCTATATAATCCAAAAAAATAGAGTTTTAGAAAGACCGTGGTACCGGGTCTTGAATTGTGAATTAAAAATAATAACAGACAACAGTGCTCGCCGCAAAAACCAACATCCCAGTGCACCTTTCAATAGCGAACCTTGCCAAGTTACCACAAATGACAGCA
>JAQIBZ010000422.1 GCA_027858815.1 Desulfobacteraceae bacterium | reverse complement strand
AAAGAGTATGATTAAGAGAAAGAGTACGATTACGAATTAAAGCAAATCATCATTTAGGGCATAGCCTAATATCTCTGACCTGACCCAGAGGGCCAGGTTTTATAAGTTAAAATAAACAAATCTGAAAATTCCGTCAGAAATATCGGGATGGTTAAGTCAAAAGTCCCACCAATACCATAAAATATGGCAAGGCGGAGTGATTTTTTAGGCTCGAAACTATACAAGTCGTATCTTGAGTGCCTTAAAAACCGCGACAACGCAGTAGATGGGACTTTTAAGGGCCGTGGAAGAAATAAAGTATCCCAGATGGCGAAGGATTTTGCTTCCGCATTCGAGGCGCGATGAAGTAAGCATATCGAGATATGTGCGTTTCATCGCAACAAAGAAGGCGGCGCAAAAGACCAACAAGATGGGGTAATTTATTTTTTCCACGGCCCTAACGACGCCATCAAAAAAACGACGGGGCCATTACGCTATGTAAAGACCCCGCCATTTTTATATATTCCAAATTAGATTTTTGGTTAAGGCTTGCGCCAAAATCCAATCCGCTTATCCACCCAACCTACCCAATCGACAAACCAAAATCCTCCAGATCCAGATTATCATCAATGGAAATGATTTGTGACAGCATGGAACGCATTTCTTCCGGAACAATATCCTCATATTGCTCAAAATTCTTCATAAACTCCGAGACCAGACGAATGGCCCGCAGTTCATATTCCCCGGCATCTTCCGCTGAATTCCTTGGATTTAAAATTTCTTCAGGCACCACATCTCCCGGTGTTTTCTTTGGAATTTCAAAATGGAATACCGGGTCGGCCTCAAATTCCATTTTGGAAAGATCACCGGAAATAGCGGCTTTAATCAATGCACGGGTATGCGAAATTTTAATCCGTTCACTCCTGAAGCTCGGCTCCCCGCTCCACCCGGTATTGACCAGCCAACAGTTAATATTGTATTTAATAATATTTTCCATCAGACGCTTGGCATATGCGTATGCCGGCAACGCGATCATGGTATCGCCAAAGGCAACAGAAAACATAACCTGGGGCTCAAATTCACCGGATTCCATCTGTTTGAATTTTGACGTATACGCTGAAAGAAATGCATAAACCGCCTGTTCCGGGTTCAGCCGGGCAATAGGAGGAAGCACGCCATAGGCATCACAGGTCAGCAAAAACAAATTTTTGGGATGTTCAAACAACCCTTCCCGATACGCATGGGGAATATGAGAAATGGGATAAATACATCGGGTATTCTCTGTCAGGCTGTCATCTTTTAAATCAACCCGACGGGTATCCATATCAATGGCGACATTTTCAAGAATAGACCCAAACTTTCGCGTACATTCATAAATAAACGGCTGTTTTTCTTTTTCAATATTCATAATCTTGGCATAGCCGCCCCACTCAAGATTAAACAGCCCTTTATCGCTCCATGCATGCGCATGGTCCCCAATCAAACTTCGATCAGGATCAACCGCCAATGTTGATTTTCCCGTATCTTCCCGGCCTAAAAAGATGGCCACATCGCCATCTTTGCCCACATTGGCCGAACAGCGCATGCAGAAAACAGATTCCGGCATCAGGTAACTGGCAAGGGTAAACACCACCTGACGGAGTTCCCCAGCATAGCTTGATCCGCCCACCAGAACAAGCTTCTGGGTCAAATTAATAATAACAAATGACGTTGAATGGGTGCCGTCAAGTTCCGGAATCGCATGAAAACCGGGAATATGAATAATCGTAAATTCCGGTGCAAATTCTTCCAGCTTTTTAAGATCATCCACCTGAAAGAACATACTCCGGACAAACAGGCTGTGCCAGGCTGTTTCCGTAACAATCCGGATGGGCATCTGATGTTCTTCCTCACTGCCGACCAGACAATCCTGAACATACGCTTCCTTATTATGCATATAGGCCAGCATGCGATGAAACAATGTATTAAAATGATTTTCAGATAACTCGTTTTTTTCATCACTCCAGAAAATCTTATTTTCACTGACCGGGTCTTTGACAAAAAACTTATCTTCCGGCGGCAGATCTGCATAATGACCGGTTCGAACAACAATGGGCCCCAAGTGAGCTACCTGGCCCTCACGGTTGTTCACGATCTCCTCATACAAAACAGAAGTGGGCAGATTACGATAAATACGTCTTAAATGCTTTCGCCCAAAATATTCAAGGTCCAGACTTTCAACCATGATAACTCCTTTATTTTCGATAGGTTAAGAAGATGTCAATCTCTTGCTTAATTGTCCTGATAAAAATCACCTTAAAAAAACAATACTGTATAATGTCTACAACTTTATATACTTCCTGTTGATGTTAATGCGTAAATTACCAGTTTCTGCATCATTCTTTCTTTGGCAGATCCCGGTTTATCAAGATTTAATCTTTCCAGATATGGCTTAGCAGTCTCAGGAATGGTTCGGATGGTCATTGCTTTACCCAGACTTGATACCTTGCTCAACCCTTCTGTCATCTGAGCTTTCAGCCATTTTAGGGATTTTCCGATAACGAGCTCTTCAGGGGTAAAATCCGTACCAAACGGAAACGGTTCAAAAAAGCCTTTTTCCTTGAATGACGCAATGTCTGCTTCCAGGCGCTCAGGGGTATTATTTTTAAACTGGTCCGGAATGATATAATCTGCTGGAATTTTTCTGGCTTTTTTCGCTTGTTCCAGTAACTCTTCCTGGAAGCGGGAATCGGTAATGTTAAGCAGCTGCGCAATAACCTCCTTATCCATTTTTCCCCGTAAATCCGCAATACCGTATTCCGTAATCACAAAATCCCTTAAATGCCGGGGTATTGTCGTATGACCGTAATTAAACACAATATTCGAAGCAGCGGACTTGCCGGCCCCGCGAACCCCTTTGCACATGAGTATGGAGCGACCATCCGGGAGCGCATGGGCCTGTGACACAAAATTATACTGACCGCCGACACCGCTGACGACTTGCCCGTTTTCAAGGCCATCGGACACCACTGCACCAGAGAGAGTCACCATCAGACAGGCATTGACAAAACGACCGTCACGTCGCTGGAGACATTTGAGTTCTTCACTATAATACGGATTATTGCCATAAAGCTGATTCACGTTCAAAACACTGGTCATAAAGATCTTTTTGCGTTCTTCCTCGCTCATATCATTGAGCATTTTGTAGAACCCCTCGGGTCCCAGGAAAAATCCACCGTGAATTAAAATATCATTTTTCAGCGTAGATCCCAGACAGCTTGAAATCACCTGATCCATATTATTTGAATCACTTAAGTCTGCAGAAATCTCAACTTCACCATTTTTAATTATCTTATTTTCAAAGGACAGTCCTTCTTTAAAGATTCCGAACTCCGTTAGAAAATCAAAATCTTCTTTATTCAAGACAGACCTTACAGCCCCTTCTTCAATGAGAAGTTCCAGGGTTTTCGGCGTCACTTTATCTGTAATCTTTTTTTCGTTTAACAGGCGCTGAAGGGGAACATTGTTATATGTCTTCCGCTTTACAACCCCACTTTCCAGCAAGTACAGGTAGCCATCCACCAGCATCTCGGTGGAACCCGTGATGCCATCTTTAAAGGTATTAATTCCCCCGATCCGATCGATCACATTTCCAAACTTGCCCAGCATTCCGGTATCGTTGATGAATTTTTTATATTCCGCATTTTGTGTATGCCGCATCCGAAGGCCATAGCATAATGCATCCCCCAGTGATCCGATACCGATCTGTAGGGTGCCGTTGTCTTTAATCAGCGTACTGGCATACATACCGATCATATAATCCGGTGTGGTGATCGACATTTTCGGTGCACCAAAAAGGCGGGATGTATATTTCGGTGCATCGATAATGGCATCAAATACATCCCCTTTCACCACAGCATCCCCGTACATGAATGGAAGGTTCTGGTTAACCTGCGCAATGACTACTACTTTCCGCCCCTGCGCTTCCTGTTCCCGCAAGGCCGGGACAATATCCAAAGACACTTCCGGGTTACAGCTCATGCTGTAGACGGTTTCCCCGTCAATTTCTTTTTTGCACACTATCTGGGCCACCACATTCACTCCGTTATCTATGGAATCCCGCCAGGCATGCGTATAATTGGAACTGATATAATTCATCTGGGCATGATCAACATTAATATAAGCGCCGGCTTTGGCATAAAATTCTCTGATTTCAATATTATCAGGTATCGTTTTTTTTCGAAGATCTTTCATGTAATCCAGCTCAACATACCCATCAAACAATCTTTCCACAAACGGCCCCAAAAACTTTTGCTCCAGGTCACTTGATCCAGAAGGCTTTTCAAGCGACAGCGCAGTACAAATAACAAGTTGAATTGACGAATCTTCCTTGGCCCTTCGATATAATGCGTTTGCAAATTCATTCGCCTTTCCGAGCCCCAGAGGCAATCCAAAAACAATTTCTTTCCCCACCTTGCTGATGACATCGTCTACACATTTTTCCACATCCTGGTAATATACCGGGCTTTTACCTTCCATTTGTTCTCCTCCGGAAACGAACCTCACAAAAGATTAATATCAACTTGCCTGCTAACAGTGTTTATACGCAGCACGACGCGTTTTTAAATCCGCACTTTTTATCCAACTGAGGACAAAAGCAACCAGCCGGGCGACAACTGCCGGCACCAATAGTATTTATTTTTGGAAATAAATATTGATTAAACGCTATGAACAATCCAACATCGCCAAAAACGAACAAGGTGGTAACGATGCTTCAAATCATTAAGATTTTTCAATAAAAAGACCATTAATTATAAAAAATGTCAATATTATTTCTTTAACGTCTTCGATGTCTTTTCATTCCATCATTTTAACTTAAAACTTAATTCAACGTTACTCTAACACGTCGGAGAGCTGCAATGTCTCGGAATAAAGTTCAACCGTATGAGCCACACGAATTTTTTTTTGTTGACGACTAAGCATATCCGACAGCTGAATCATACAGGCAGGACAATTGGTTGCCACCACAGATGCTCCCGTCTTTTCAATACTGCTGATTTTCTTTTCACCAATTGCTGCGGAAAGATCATAGTGTGCCAGATTAAAACTGCCGCCCATACCGCAACAGGAAGCGGCATCCGGCATTTCCTTTAATGCATATAAATTGCCGGATTCAATCAAGGTTCTTGGTTGCGAATATATATTGAGCGTTTTTCTTAAATGACAAGGATCATGATAAGTGACAACAGATTTCGGCGGTTGTTGGTTTGTTTTTTCCAGTGGCGGGACACCGATAACATCAACTAAAAACTGGCTGATATCAAAAATTTTCTCAACAATCTGATCAACCGCCGCTTTCTGATCTTCCGATGCTGATTCAAGTTCAGACTTAAACTCAGGCTTAAACCCAGACTTAAACCCAGACTTAAACATAGACGGCCAGATTTTTTTAATTGTTGCCGTGCAAGTGGCACAACCGGTCACCAGATAATCAAAACCAGATGGATCAAACTGAATCAGATTATGTTCAACCAACCGGTTAAACGTTGAATGATCGCCCGAAGACAAGGCCGGAATACCGCAGCATCCCTGGAAAGGAGGAATAATTACCTGCACGCCGTGAAAATTCAAAATACGTACAATGTCAGAAGCAACCTTTGGAAACACCTTATCCAGCAGACAACCGACAAAAAAAGCAACTTTTAAGCCTGTTTCTGGTTTGTCTTTTTTCAGCATCGGTTTTGACTCAGTTTTCAGCTCTTGTTTCAGCCCCGATTTCAGACTGGAGCTGATTTTATTAAAAGGAACCGGGGCCAGCGGCACCATGCAGCGCTTGGAAAGCAGTGGCGATACCATTTTTGCGCAGGACGCATCTAACTGAAAATTAGTTTTTTTAAAAAACAAATATTGCCATTTTGCACCCCAGGAAACAATCCGGTCAAAAAGCACGGGGTTTGACAGCAAATGCCGAAAAATAATTTTTTTAAACAGGGGCATTCCCCGATAATCCGAGATGATCATCCGTGCATTTAAAAAAATTTCTACGACACGAACTCCCCGAGGGCAATTTGCTTCACAGGACCCGCAAAGCAGACACCGATCCAGTCTTTTTGCGACCCCTTTGGGATCGCTAAAAAAGGACTGCATCAGACCATCTAACAGCATCAGCTTGCCCCTGGCCACATCACTTTCATTTTTCGTGACATTATATAAAGGACAAACCGACTGGCAAATACCGCACCGGGAGCATCGTGCTACCTGCTGATCCAGTGTTTTCATCAAACGAATCAGTTCGACCATTTTTAATTGTTTTCTTTTCAATTTCAGCATGAAACAAACTCTTAACCCCGGCCAAGTGGTTGATCTCAGCACAGTAAAAGTACTTTTAAAAGAATCTAAATAAAAGGCCTTGATCATCGTTTCGGCCACTTTTTCCGTAGGGTGCGGGGTTTATCCCCGCCCGTTTTCCGTAGAGCCCGGTATCCAGAGATAAGAATGACTCACACCTTCGTCATACTCGTTTTTCGGGAGGGCATAAAGCCCTCCCCT
>JAQIBZ010000416.1 GCA_027858815.1 Desulfobacteraceae bacterium | reverse complement strand
CAATGCCAAAAGTACAAAATCGACCGTTTATTTCTTAAATGCTTAATTATAAAGCAAATATAAATAGTCATCATAATTCGAAACTATGCTTCACAAAGATAATAAAAAATAAAAACTATGACAAATTTTGGATTAACATGACATTTTTTGTCATTACGCCATCAATCTCTGCGTTTAACTTTCCTTAGTATACATAATCCTTCAAAAAATACAATTAAAAATTAAAAATTTTTTAAATCAATTATTTATTCCAGCTTTAAATATTAGCACATTTTTCTTGGCCCCAGTCCTTTATAAAAGATATTTTTACATTATTTAAAAATACAAACACCTGATGATTGTCCATCACACTTTAGTATTTAAGCTGTATCCAAACGATTTAAATCATACATACGCTTGATATCGCGTTGAAAAAAATTAGTTACTGCCTATTACTTGGATAAATTTACTTTTTACACTCCAATGTTCAGGAGGCACTTGAACCAGATTTAAAAATAGTTGTACACTAAAGTTGACTGTATTTTTTTTGATCCCATTAACAAGTGGCCATTTAATGAAAAGTTTTTGGGGGTCAAACTGCAGGCTGTAGTCTGAAATCAAAGCTTTTTGCTTTACACCAATAGCTGCAATCATTTCATTACCAATGGGCGGAGACACCGTGATATCGATGGAGCATTGCTCCTCCGCTTTGCCCAGTTGATGATGTTGATCCCCGGATATCGGGAAAAGCTTATATATTCCATCGATATTGATGTCTAAAAGCATGCAGTGGGATTCAAAATCGGGATGCATGCAAAATTTAACTGCCTCACCGAGAATAAACGTATTATTGATTTTTCCTGGCACCACTATGTTGATACCTCCGCCGTTATGCTTTGCGCCGATCACAGCTAATGAACTAAATGCATTAAAACAATAATTTCTCTGAAGAATCCGCTCTATTTTATTTAAAGGGAGTTGATTGGTACTAATAATGAACGACTCTGTGCAATTGCTTTCACATTCATAGAGATTACTGCTAATGCTAATCTTTCGGCCAAACGCATATTTTTTTTGAAGAATCAGAATATCACATCCTCCTGATTCCGCCAGGCAGATAAACGGCAGACTCTTAAGAAATGAGACCATTACCGATTTTGATTGCGGATCAACATCGCCAGCCTGATCATACCCGATTTTCAATTTAAGAAGTTCCTTCACATCTTCTATCATAAAGGGGATATCGACTTTTTCATAATTTTCTATCAATTCATTCTCTTTTAGCATCTTTGACCGAAGTGTTACCGTTGAAACCAAAGACTCTTTAGCTTCTACTGGTTGAACTTCAGATGATTGTATTCCCATATGAGTTTTCTGAAGCGAGGGTGTTTGAATTTGTTTATGAATTACCGGATCTTTCTGACTTTTTTGGACCATCGTGGAGATAAAAATAAAAAATAAACCCAGAATCAGTATACCTGCCGCTGAGATGAACCATATTCTTTTTTTATCTGTTACTGCGGGTAATTTTGTTTTAACGATTGTTAGAGATGGCGACCCTTTTGCCATCGGTTTTTGCTTTATAATTGTATTTTGAAGGGGCCTGAGAATACGGGTGGCCATTTCATGAAAATTCGTATCGCGTTCGGTGCCGGATTCGGATGAGTACTTAGCGATCGTTTTTTTTAAAGATCTCACCAACGCTTCACCATCAGGGAATCTATCATCCGGTTCTTTTGCCAGCAGCTTCATGATGATATCCCCGAACTCGCGTGGCACATCACTCTTTACATCCGATGGATGGACCGGTATTTCGTGTACTTGCTTATACATCAACGGTCCGGCATCATCACTTGCAAATGCATATTCGCCGGTTACCATTTGATAGAAAACCATACCGAGTGAATAAAGATCGCATCGTTTATCCACCTCCTTGCCGGTTATCTGTTCCGGGCTCATAAATTGTGGAGATCCTAAAATTGTATTTGCGGCGGTTTTTTCTATATCTCCCATATTCTTTGAAATGCCGAAATCAGTTAAAATAATCCGTTCCTGAGCATCAATAATAAAGTTTGCCGGTTTTATATCTCTGTGGATGATGTCATTTTTATGGGTATGAGAAATAGCGTCTGCCATGGGAATCATCATTTTTAAATATTGATTCCATTGATATACGCCTGTTTCCAGCTTCTCTTGCAAGGTTGCCCCATCAATATAAGGCATTATGAGATAGTCAAAGTCTTCATCACTCCCAAAGTCAAGAATCTGTATGATTCCAGGGTGATCGATACTGGCTGCCAGTTGCGCTTCATGAAGAAACCGCTTACGGATATCTTTTTCCTTTTCAACTGTTTGATGAATTATCTTGATGGCCCTTTTCTGACCCAGCGCCCTGTGAATTGCCAGATAGATTTCACCCATCCCCCCCGAAGCAATCAATTCAACACTTTCATACTTATCTGATAGAATAGACTTTAACTTATCGATATTATTATTCAAATGCACCACAAGAGCCCCCAATAGTTAAACTAAGCTTTATATGATAATATTATTGAAAAATATCTTCAATTCAAAAGTGCCTGATCAAGAAAATAAAACTACGCTTCTACAAACATTCGCTATTATTTCTTATTGCCCAGATCAATTCGGCTGATGTAGAATATTCCGATACCGAATTGAGATTTTACTATAAACTCGGTGGATTGGCATAAATGATGTACACTCTGAAAAAAAGCATCAAAAAATTCAAAGAGGTAAGGAGGTCTGAATTTATCACGTACCAAAAAGCGACAAACTTCGGCATAAAGTTTCCACGGAGAGAGCGTGGGAGAACCAGAAAAAGCCACCATTGATGAGCGGAATCAGTTATCCTTCAGACAGCAAGCAACTCATTATTTTAATGGAAAATTTTCAAACATCTTGTTCATTCCAAAACGTGCCAGTTCCTCGGCCGTGAGCCATTTGAACCCCTGTTTAAAAAAATCTTTTATGTTGAATAAAATCTCCGTCAATGACTGCTGGGTTTCATCATATCTGTCTTGCCAGATTAATTGTCCCGACTTCACATCCACCAGATATACGGCAAATGCGACTGAGGCCGGTCTTTCTGCGCTGAAAGAGGTTCCCACCCGTTCTCTGTAACGCCAGATGTTGCCGGCCATCATATAATCTACATTCAGCATTTCACCAAGTTTTAACAACACGACCTTGGGCGTATCCTTTGCATGGTCAAACTTTAAAATTTCAAACGCTTCAACGGCCTGGTCCATAGGGATTACATGACCACTGAAGTCTCTGTTCACCATTGACTGAAGCATACGGGTCAATTTTTTGTCCGCCCCTTCTTTCATACTTTCATCTTCAAAACAAAAGCTTGAATACGGACAAGTCATTGTTTCCTCAATATTTTCAGGATTTTTTCCTTTAATATAGGGCATAACGGCTATGCGCTTATTGATCATTTCCTGCGCCTGGCTCATATGGGCAGACAGCATAAAACCCGTCCCGATCAGGAAGAGGCAACAAAATTTTACTATTCTTTTCATATTCATAATAATTACAACCTGTTCATGCCATCAGTAGTGGATTAAAGTTTGCGTCTGCCTGATGAATTGCCAAAACCGTTTAACATCCTGTTATAGGCAGACATTATTTGACTCGCCGGATGCGATGCGTTTTTTTTAAACTTTCCCACAGATTCTTTATAATAATTAAAGCAGCCCCATCCTCATCCAGCCCCGGATTGTCTGAATTCTGCCTGCAG
>JAQIBZ010000371.1 GCA_027858815.1 Desulfobacteraceae bacterium | reverse complement strand
TTTTCGCTTGGGTTTACCACCATAATAAGATTTACCGGCGTCAACAAGAAACCGACGCCGAAATGCCTCCCGACCGAGCAACATCCGGAAACCCATGTCATCACGGCTTGCGAGTGTTAATTCAACCGGGAAAATAAGACCGAGCAGCTTGACATGGGTCACAATAACCGGGCGTTTTGCAGACACGCCGTTTGAACTTTTTACAGATCTGAGTTCGAGAATCTTCGCCTCTATTTCAACACTCTTTTTGCTGTTGCGCTGGATGGGATGGACTAAAAAATGTACCCATTCTATACCATCGCGATTAAATATTTGAAGGTTAATGGCATGCAGCGACGAAGAGCGGGCACCGGTATCGACTTTGGCCTTAATGTTTTTTATTCCGAAGTCCGGAAGTCCGACCCATTCACGCCATCCGATGACAGGTAACCCGGATTTTTTAAGATTCATCATTTCGGTTTCATTCTCATTATAATATAGTTTAAACCCGTATAATTTCAACGGGTATCCGGGCTTTTAAATCATAGATATCCGGTCGGCGGTCCCGCAACGGCCTTACCGATCCCCTCTCCCTTTGCTGGCTTAAGTCCGCCAGATCAAGATCCGAAATCACGACGGTTTCCGTATTCGGTTCCGCTTCGGCCAGAATTGCATTTAACGAAAACGCAAAATCACTGGGTGTCAGTACCGCAGCCTGGCCATAGTTCACCAGAAAACTTCAAAATCATGGTTGTCATTACGCGGAGTGAGGAACGAACGACAAAGTAATCCCCTGTCGATAAGGAGATTGCTTCGGTCGTAGCCGTCCCTGCGACGCCAGCGGCGTGGCTCGCAATGACAAAAAAAGTGCAATTTGGAGACTTTCCGTTCAACCACTAAGGGAACTGGAAAATATTAATATACCTAAATAGCGCCGCAATTTAGGTATATTAATATTTTCCAGTTCCCTGATTACGAAGAACAAGTCGAAGAATAACATTATTTTCAGTCTTTGACAATCTCGTAAAAAGTCGATTTCTGATGGCAAAGAAAAAAGTCCCACCAAATCTCATAAAATTGACGAGGCGCGCAAATCCTAAGTGATGATTGGTACTTAGCGTACCATGAAGAAACGAAGGATGCAGCGCAACAAAGAATTTGGACTTTTTACAAAGCCATCAGTCTTTTGATCACTTGAATCAACAACGGCAATAAGGTTTCAGCAACAAAACATAGACTTTTCTTCCCTTTTTTTTTGAAGTCACTGACGTAATTTTTAAAGCCGGGTTTATGATTTAAAATAATTAATTTGTAGAACATTTTTTTTTTTGCTATTCCATACATAAGCTCAAATAAAATGATCTTATTATGTTTCCATTCGGTACGTCTTCCTGGCACTGAACGAATCAACTCCATCAAGACTTCTTGCACTTTTCAAAATATCTGAGGCAAGATTAAAATGTCAGATTTACGGCTCATACAAACACCGTCTCCGGGAATTTGCCGTGTCAGATTTCGCGGAGATACCATCTCTTTTTCTCTCGAGTTGACACAAAAAACCTCCGGCAAAGCCTGGATCCGTAACAATCTCGGCGATATCAGAACCACCCGATCTGAAATTATCCAGTCCGTTTTATCAGATGAACCGGCTCTCGGGCGCGCATGGTATGATATCCCCATGACACAGGTTCATCCCAAAAGATTTGAGGTTACATTAGCCCTGAGTGATGTCGGGCATTTTGAAGCCAAATGTTTTTTCATGGCATCCGGATCAAAAACACCTTTATGGCCGGAAGGCGCCAATGTGATAATCAATGTTGAACCGGCAGATATGTGCTGCGCAAACATTATTTATAATGCGTTTGTGCGACAGTTCGGCCCCAATAAATCCGGTACTTTTTCGGGCAATTCCCAAAATTCGGAAGATATTCAAAAACTGGATCACAAAGGATATACCGTGATCCCGCCTTCCGGAACATTCCGGGACCTGATCAAGGAACTCGATTTTATCATTAACTCGCTTGGGTGCCGGATACTGCATCTTTTACCGGTAAATCCGACCCCCACTACTTACGGACGAATGGGGAGATTCGGAAGCCCCTATGCGGCCCTTGATTTCACGGGGATTGACCCTGCGCTGGCGGTTTTTGATCCAAAAGCAACGCCTTTGGAACAATTTGTGGAACTCGTAGATGCGGTTCATTCCCGGTCAGCCAAAATAATAATCGATCTTGCCCCCAATCACACCGGATGGGCTGCCGAACTCCATGAAACCCATCCCCAATGGCTTGTGAGGGATGAGAAAGGAACTATCCAGGCACCTGGGGCCTGGGGTGTTATATGGGCAGATTTGACACGCTTAGATTACAATAACAGGGAGTTATGGAAATACATGGCAGATGTTTTTCTGCTATGGTGCAGCCGGGGAGTCGACGGATTCCGGTGTGATGCCGGATATATGATCCCGATCCCTGCCTGGAACTTTATCGTGGCATCTGTCCGGCAGCAGTTTCCGGACACCATCTTTTTTTTAGAGGGTCTTGGCGGTAAAGTTTCCGTCACAAAAAAAATCTTAAGTTCATCCAATTTTAACTGGGCATACTCTGAATTATTTCAAAATTATAAAAGAAATGAAATTGAATCATATATTTCCCTCTCAAACCAAATCTCATCTGAAGACGGGCTCATGATTCACTTTGCCGAAACCCATGACAACAACCGCCTGGCCGCAACATCGACGGCATATGCCGCGATGCGCACAGCGCTTTGCGCGCTGATTTCAAACTGCGGCGGTTTCGGGTTTGCTAACGGCGCGGAATGGTTTGCCGCTGAAAAAATTGACGTACATGATGCATGCTCTTTAAACTGGGGGTCAGAAATCAACCAGACGGCTCTAATTGGCCGCATTAATTTACTGCTGAAATTTCACCCGGCATTTTTTGATAAAACCCGCATGCAAATGATTCAGGAAGGAGATGGAAATTATATTGCCGTGTTAAGACATCATCTGTCCACAGACAAGCGTCTTCTGGTTCTGATCAACCTGGATATGCACCAGCCGGTTCAGGCTCGCTGGAACCCGGCGGCATTTTCACCGGATATCTTCTCATACGTTGACTTATTAAATGACTGCACCGTCAACACGAATGAAGACAATGGCCGGATGACATGTGATCTGGCCCCGGGACAAGTCTACTGCCTGACACCTTGTTCAGATGACATGGATTTATATATTCACAAAAAAAACCATATGCTTCTGCCTGATCGCATTCATCATCAATGTCTGCGCTCAGTTGTGCTGGAAATATACCGGTTTTTTATCGGAACCATTAAAATCCATGATTTTGATATCGATCATGCTGTTCAACAATTTAAAACAGATCCGGAACAATTCTGCCGATCATTAAACCCTTATTCCAAAGAAAGCCGTCTGGTTATCTGGCAATGGCCATACGACAGCCACAGACAGGTCATGGTACCGCCGGACCATTTATTAATGGTACAATCAGAAATTCCCTTTAAGGCAAGAATTGTTGCCAATGACGGCAGAACTGAACTAACCCGGGAAAGCCATCAAAGCCTGGCCGGTCAAAAAAATTATCATTTTGCCGTATTCACGTCACGGTTCTCTCCCAAAATCAGTTTCAATGCCACATTGAAACTGTCTGTTTTTCAAGACAACACATCCACCCATGTTGACGCACCGCTAATGTATCTTTGCAGTCACAAACAAGCTTTTGTCCATAAAATTTTTAATCGCAAAGAGTTACTCAAAAAGCCATTGCGTTTTTTAGGAACCAACGGCCGAGGGGCAATGATGAGAGTAAATGCCCGGTGGGGGGAAATTAAAAGCCGATACGATGCGCTGCTTTCCGCCAACTTAAACCCGGATTATCCGGATAATCGATGGATGATGCTGATTCGCTGCCGGGCCTGGATTGTGTTCCAGGGTTTCTCTTCAGAAATTTCGACCGACAGTCTGAAGCGCTTTTCCTTTGACTTTGAATCCGGATGCTGCTGGGAATTTGCCGTCCCAACGGGCCAGGGGCAGCATATCATTGTTTTGATCAAAGCCCGGATGCTCAAAAACAAAAACCAAATCATCATGACCTTTATGCGGCAAACATCATCCGGAAAAAACCAGGTACTGCCTGACCGGCATCCGATACGAATTATTATCCGCCCGGACATCGATGACCGAAGCTTTCACAGCATCACCAAAGCATATACCGGCCCTGAACACCAATGGCCTTCGGCAATCGTCCCGACAACCGACGGTTTTTCATTCACCCCCCATTCGGACCGTTCGCTTCTGATGAACGCCACATCCGGTGAATTTGCATGGGAGCCGGAGTGGCAGTATATGGTCTA
>JAQIBZ010000363.1 GCA_027858815.1 Desulfobacteraceae bacterium | reverse complement strand
GCACCACTGGCGGTTTTACCCATTTTGGCGCCCGTACTGGTGGTAATTAATGGAAATGTAATTCCAAATGCTGTTTTCTGCAATTTTCGGCGAACAAGATCGACTCCGGCTACGATATTACCCCACTGGTCGCTACCCCCCATCTGAAGGAGACAGTTATGAGTTTGGGCAAGTTTCATAAAATCATAAGCCTGAAGCAGCATATAATTGAACTCAATAAAACTTAGGCCTTCATCCGACTCCAGCCGCAATTTGTAACTTTCCGCTTTAACCATCCTATTGACTGAAAAAAACCGGCCAATATCCCTTAAAAAATCAATATATCCCAGTCCGGTCAACCAGTCTGCATTATCAACAAGTTCTGCGCTATTATTTGAAAATTTAATAAAATTTGACAGTTGGGTCTTTATACCGGCTTTATTAATCTCGACATCTTCTTTGGTGATAAGTTTACGCATTTCCGTTTTACCGCTTGGGTCACCAATAAGACCGGTCCCGCCGCCGACAAGGGCAATGGGGTGATGGCCATTTCTCTGCATATGAGCAAGAGACATTATCGGCACAAGACTACCTACATGCAGACTTGAAGCCGTGGGATCAAAACCGATATAACAGGAAGCATCACCATTTTCCAGATACTCATAAAGTTCTTTTTCATGAGTCATATTTTCTATAAAACCACGTTCCTGAAGTACCTTAATTACATTCATTCGCAAAATTTCCTATTTATTAGCATATTCCACTGCACGAGTCTCACGGATTACCGTCACTCTGATTTGGCCGGGAAATGTCAGCAATTCTTCGATTTTTTTAACAATATCTTTGCTTAACATAATAGAGTCATCATCTGAAAGCGATCCGCCATCAACAATAACCCGCAATTCCCTGCCCGCCTGAATGGCATATGAATTAGATACACCTTTGAATCCATTAGCAATTGCTTCAAGTTCATCAAGACGTTTAATGTAATTTTCAAGCATTTCCTTTCGGGCCCCTGGTCTTGCGCCGGAAAGACTGTCAGCCGCCTGAACCAGTATATCATATACAGATTCGGGAGGAACCGCTTCATGATGGGCGGAAATCGCATAAACAACCTTTGGTGACTCACCGCATTTTTTGGCTAACTTAGCGCCTAAGTCTGCATGCGCGCCATCCACTTCATGATCTATCGCTTTTCCAATATCATGAAGCAATCCTATACGCTTTGCCAGTTTAACATTTAATCCAAGCTCTGCCGCCATGGCACCGCAAAAGAAACCCACTTCCACCGAGTGTTGCAATACATTCTGAGAATAACTGGTTCGGAATTTCAAACGACCCAGCACACGGATCAGCTCATTACTGATACCGTGAACTCCTAGATCAAATGCTGCCTGGTCCCCGGCTTCCTTCATTTCAATTTCAACTTCTTCTGTGATCTTTTTAACAATATCCTCAATTCTTGCCGGATGAATGCGGCCATCTTCGATTAGGCGGATTAAAGACAAACGGGCAATTTCGCGCCGGACTGGATTGAACCCTGAAAGAATAACTGCCTCGGGTGTATCATCAATAATTAAATCGATACCGGTGGCAGCTTCTAAAGCACGAATGTTTCTGCCTTCACGTCCGATAATACGGCCTTTCATTTCATCATCCGGAAGCTGGACAACAGACACGGTGCGCTCAGCGACAAAATCACCTGCATAACGCTGCATGGCTATTGACATAATCCTTTTAGCTTCCTTATCAGCATCTTCTTTGGCTTCCGCTGTAATCCGTTTGACAATTTTTGCTGCATCATGCCGGGCTTCGTTCTCCATGGATTGAATGAGCAATTCTTTGGCGCCTTCAGCCGTCAGGCCGGATATTTCCTCTAATTGTTTATTTTGAGTCTCAATTAAATCATTATATTTTTTTTCAAGTGCGGAAATTTTACTGTCTCTTTTACTGAGTTCCTTATCTTTGCGATTTGCTTCTTTTAATTGAAGTTCAACCTGCTCATGTTTTTTTTCTATATTTTCTTCTTTTTGCAGTAAGCGGT
>JAQIBZ010000255.1 GCA_027858815.1 Desulfobacteraceae bacterium | reverse complement strand
TTTTGTTAAAGATTGGGGCAGATTTTTCAATAATAAATTGCCTGGTTCGTTTTGCTTTATTTGGATCTTTTATTTTCATGGTTAAAAATATACCGATCGGTATATTTAAAGTCAAGAAGTTTTTTTTTGAGTTAAAGATAAAGTTGTTATTGAGGGCGGAAACTTTGCAGATGATGTCGGTGAGTGGCCCGTTTGCAGCAGAAGGCGGAAACCCGGGAGATGATATTTTCGGGAGCGCTCCGGGCCTTGGTTGGAACCGGCTGGTGAATGTATTTTTCTCAACGTCGTCAGGATAAAATCAGTAATTCACCTAAAGTCTTACATGATTGAGCTGAATATGTTGACGGATGACTGCTTTGGCAGTTTTTTCAAACTGAGGTGTGAGATCTGAAACGAAAAATTCGGATTTTCCGTTTTTTGAAAGTTTCTGGTCGATTTCCGGGGAAGAAGATAGAAACAGTCTGATCTGTTCTGCCACTGCCGTAGATGAGCTGATTACACGTACCCGTTTCCCGATTTTGTGCTGGATAATCGATTTGAGAATCGGGTAGTGGGTGCAGCCTAAAATCAGGGTGTCAATCTGTTTTGTTTTTAACGGGTGGAGATATTTTTTAACGATCATTCGGGTTTCCGGTTTTGTTAGCCAGCCTTCTTCAACCAGCGGAACCAGCAGCGGACAGGCAGCGGAATAGACCCTGGCATCCGGATTTTGTTCTTTAATTTTTTTTTCATAAATACCACTATTGATCGTTGCCCGAGTACCGATTACGCCAATAACGGCTTTTTTTGTCTCTTTTAAAGAACGGTTGACTGCCGGTGAAATCACCTCATAGATCGGCAGGTTGAAATTTTTTTTTAATGTATCTGTGGCGACACTGGAGGCGGTATTGCAAGCCATGATGATCATTTTTGCGCCCTGTTTTATCAAAAACTCGGTATTCTGGACGGAATAATCTATAACGGTTTGGCTGCTTTTTGTGCCGTAGGGGGTTCGGGCGGTATCGCCGAAATAGATTATATCGTATCCGGGCAGTTCATCCATGATAGCGCGCACAACGGTTAAACCGCCGATGCCTGAATCAAAAATTCCGATCATGAGAAGTTAATTCCTGTTTGTCCTCGGCTAGTTTTTCCCGGACACATTTTTCAACAATACTTAATGGAAAGTCCGTCCGAATCCCGGAACAGGAATTCGACATAATTTCCCAGTTTTTCGGATCAATGAGGACGCTTTGAATAAAAGGCCAGGCCCGGCACATGCGGGGTTTCACCGGGTGAATCGTACACAGTTTAATTTCATCCCAGAAAATGCAGTACTGGTCCTCTTTTTGGGCCAGAACGGGCCTGCTCCCGGACATCTGGCAGTAGTCTTTAACAAATGTTTCCGGCGATGTGCCGATAAAGCGTGCGATATTTTCAATGTCTGTCTCGGTAACATAGGTGCCGCCAAAGCCTTCGCAGCAGTCGCCGCACATCTGGCATTCGAATAAATCATCCGGTTGAACCGTTTTAAATGGCATGACGCGCCTCCATGGCTTTTTTAAGGGTCACCTGATCCACATATTTCAATTCACCGCCCATGGGAACGCCGGAAGCAATTCGAGTAATGGTGATGTTAAAGCGAACGAGACAGTCTGAAAGATAAGAAGCGGTTGCTTCACCTTCCACGTTTGTTGGGGTGGCAATAACGACTTCCCGGATATTTCCCTGTCCAATCCTTGACAGAAGTTCCTTAATCCGGATATCGTCAGGCCCGATATTATCCATAGGAGACAGAAGCCCGTGGAGGATATGGTATACTCCCGTAAAAGCACCTGATTTTTCAATGGCCACCATGTCCGCCTGATTTTCAACAACACATATCAACGTATTATCTCTTGAGGGATTGCCGCATATCCGGCACAAACCGGAATCGCTCAGTGCAAAGCATTGAGAGCAGAGCCGGATAGTTTTTTTAAGTTCCCCGATGCTGCGGGAAAGCTCAAAAACCTCTGATTCCGGAGCACTCAGCAGATGCATGGCCAGCCGTTCAGCTGTTTTTAAACCGATGCCGGGTAATTTGTTTAAGTGGTTAATCACTTTTCGGATTGAAGCGGGGTAGTGGTTCATGCTTTGTGTCGTGACCTTTATTTATTGTGGCAAATGATTTTAATGATCTACATTAATCCGGGTATATTCATTCCCCCGGTCAGTTTGCTCATCTCGTCAGATACCATTTTTTGCGATTGAACCAGCGCTTCATTGATTGCTGCAAGGATTAAGTCCTGAAGCATATCAACATCTTCCGGATCCACGACTTCTTTTTCAATATGAATGGAAACCACTTCCTGCTTGCCGTTTGCCACAACTTTGACCATGCCGCCGCCAGCTGATGTTTCTATTGTTTTTTCAGCCATTTCTTCCTGCATTTTGGTCATTTTAGTTTGCAATTGCTGTGCCTGCTTCATCATATTTTTCATATTTTTCATGTTTTTCCTCCTATAATATTTTAATCTCAACGATTTTGCCGTTGAATATCTTCATTGCGTCTTCAACTAAAGGATGATTAAGTGTTTCATTTTCTAATAGTTTTGTTTCTTTTTTGTGAGCCATCCCGGATTTGGATTTTGGTAATTGGCCGGAAAGCGACACCTGTATATCATGACCAAAATAAATACTGCAAGCGCTTTGAATCAGGGAGGGGTTTTTATCCCGGTTGGCATAATTAATATTAAATTGTTTGGTTTTAAATATAATTTCCAACTGAGTATCGCTGCTTTTTTTTAACTGACTGTCTTTAAAACAGGCGGCCAGTGCTGGATTATCCTTAGCCACCTTTTTAAGGATATTTTTCCATGACGTTTCAATGGGCTCATCTTTAATGTGAGCGCTTTGATCATTAATAACAGGAGGGACTTCATAAATTTCCGGCGGCTTATGTTCCCTGACCTCCGGGACCGGGGTTTGCTTTTTATCTGTCGACGGTGGATAGTCCCTGGCTTCCGGTTTGATATTCACAATGGTGTCCGGCGTGGAAGTCGCTAAAGCCTCAGGCGCGGTATTTGACGGGCTATAAGGTTCAGGCGCTGAACCTGGAGTATTGTTCGCCTGTGCCGGCGGGGCAGGAGAAGATATGCATTCTGTATTCAGCTTTTCAGACAACCCTTTTTGCAGAACATCAATTTTTTCGATTAAGGTGTCGATGGATAAAGCCGGCTGAATTTGAATAATCCGGATAAGTACCATTTCTACAGCTAATTTTGGCGTAGATGATTGCCGAATATTATATTCTTCTTTAAAAAGAATGTTCAATATCTGGTGAATGTAAACCTGAGAGATTTGCTTTATCTGGTAACGTATGGCGGTTAACTCATACGCTGAAACATCAGCGAGGGTGCCTGTTCTTCCGTTTAGTTTGACCACCAGAAGATTCCTGAAGTGCTCAAGCAATTCGGAAAACAGTTTAACCATATTCTGGCCCCGATCATAGAGGCGGCCGATGATTTCAATTATTTTGGCGGTATCTTGTGTAAAAACCGCTGCTGAAATATCGAAAAGACTTTGTCTGTCCAGCCCGCCCAGAATGTCCACAACCAGTTCCGTGTCAATGTTTTCTGACGTGCTGGTGATAATCAGATCCAGAAGGCTCAATGCATCCCGTATGCTGCCGTCTGCTTCTCTGGCTATTAGTGTCAGTGCTTCAGTGCTGATGGTAATGGTCTCTTTTTCGCAAAGATTTGCCATGTGTTTGATGATCGAATCAACGTCAATACGCCGGCAGTCATGTCGCTGACAACGGGAAAGAATGGTAATCGGGATTTTATTCGGTTCTGTTGTGGCAAAAAAGAATTTAACATGAGCCGGTGGTTCTTCAATTATTTTGAGAAGGGCATTAAATGCGGAATCGCTGAGCATGTGCACTTCATCAATTATATATATTTTATACGGACTGTGCGCCGGCATGTAGTTGGCGTTTTCACGGAGTTCGCGGACATTTTCCACTTTGTTGTTGGAAGCACCGTCAATTTCAAACACATCCGCAGCATGGCCGGATTTGATTTCACGGCATGATCGGCAGGTGTTGCAGGGCGTAGCCGTGGGACCGGATGCGCAGTTAACGCATTTGGCCAGTATTCGGGCGATGGTTGTCTTGCCAGTGCCTCTCGGACCGGACAGGAGAATGGCATGGGCAAGCCTGTTTGAGGTTAACGCGTTGGACAGGGCCTTGGTTATATGTTCCTGTCTGACGATTTCCTCAAATTGCTGAGGCCGGTATTTACGCGCGAGAACCAGATAGCTCATTGATATAGTTCCGAATTGATCCTGTATGAATTATATGGATGAATTGTTTTGATAACCGAGATAACCTACAGTGTCATTATGATAAAATGAGTATAGGCGGAGTGATAACGATTGACAAGAAAGGAATTGAAACAGAATAAAAAAAATAGCAAAGATAGCGGAAGAGGTCTCTAAAACCATGGAAGTTCTTTTGTATATCGTTTATCCTATCCGGAGGTTGAAAAAGTCCGGTGCCCCTTTGATGCAATCAATAAATAAGAAAATATTAATCTTTTTTTAACCGTCCTCTAATCTATCATGTTTTATATTCAAACCGTGCTCATGAAAAGATTAACTTTTGGCCTTGATCATCGTTTCGGCCAAAGCAGGTTTGTCATTCCCGAATGTTTCTATCGGGAATCCAGTTATGTGCTATTCCGAACATAGATTCCGGCTAAGCTTGTCCTCGAATGTT
>JAQIBZ010000204.1 GCA_027858815.1 Desulfobacteraceae bacterium | reverse complement strand
CCTTTACGCCAGGTGCCTACAGCAATGTAAAACGCATTTTTAAAAACAATTTAATTTATATCGCCAATTTGCTGGCCTTGTTACATTGGTATCAATACATACGGATTCAATTTATATCTGATGAATTTCCAGAACAATTATTCGAAGGTGTACTGGATAAAATTGATCTTGCCGTAAAAGAACGCATTAAACGTCTTGAAGCCTTTGTCATAAAATCATCAGAATTTAAATTGGCTTCGGAAAAACTGAAAAAACAGAATCAGATACTGGCACAGCAATGGCCGGTAATCAAAGATTTGCTGAATTCATATCGAAAAACAGGTGGTGATGATCAACTAAAAGACAATTTCATCGATATCATTCAAAATATCTTAAAGACACATGAAGACAATTACTTAAAAACAATTATAAATCTTACACCTTATAATCAGTCACTTGGCACCCAATGGCTCCAGGGAATTGTTGACCAGGTGGTAAATGAAATAAATAATCAGGTAGAAGGTAGAAGGTTGAAGGTTGAAGGTAGAAGGTAAAGCAGAAGAACGGCTATTTCTCATTATTTGCATGAAACAATTTGTGTTGTTTTCATTTCAGCCTAATACCTAATACCTAACCACCTAATAAAAAAGGATAAAAGTATACATGGAAAAAAAACTATTCGGCACTGACGGGATTCGCGGTGTTGCCAATGAATATCCCATTACACCGGAGGTTATGATTAAACTCGGAAGGGCCATTATCAGCTCTTTGCCGGATTCAGAAGGTAAAAAAAGAATTCTTATCGGAAAAGACTCCAGGATTTCAGGCGATATGATTGAAAGTGCCATTGCGGCAGGGATCTGTTCCATGAACGGGGATGCTTTTTTAGCCGGTGTTATTCCCACACCAGGTATATCCTGCTTAACAGTGTCCGGTGGATATGATGCCGGTATTGTAATTTCCGCATCTCATAATCCTTATTATGACAATGGGATTAAAATATTCAATCATCAGGGATTCAAGCTTTCAGATGAGATCGAAAAAGAAATAGAAGGTAAAGTATTGGATGATTCTTTAATTATCAATCCATTGTTATCTAAAGATATCGGTGTAATAAAAGAAGTTGATACGCCTAAATTGAAGTATATCGAATTTCTAAAAAATACCCTGCCGGTGGACTATTCATTAGAAGGCTTAAAAATAATACTGGACTGTTCAAACGGTGCAACATCAGAAATTGCTCCAAAATTGTTCAAAAAACTGGGTGCTGATGTAATAACCATTTTTGCATCACCCAACGGCACCAATATCAACGACCAGTGCGGATCCCAGCACACCGAAACATTGCGTGAAACTGTTTTAAAAAATAATGCGGACATCGGTTTTGCCTTTGATGGAGATGGTGACCGCTTGATTGCAGTGGATGATAAAGGCAATAAAGTAACCGGTGATCAGATACTTGCCGTGTGTGCCAAATACTTGAAAGAAAAAGGTAAATTAGCCAACAATGTTGTGGTCAGCACAGTCATGAGTAACGTTGGATTGCTTCAGGTATTAAAGAAACTTAAAATCAAACATGTTATTGCCGATGTTGGTGACCGTTATGTGCTGGAGGAAATGAAAAAAAACAATTCAATTATCGGTGGGGAAGATTCCGGGCATATGATTTTTCTGGATCACCACACATCCGGAGACGGTATTTTAACTGCCATTCGATTAATACAGGTCATCAAGGAAACGTCTCAAAACCTTTCAGAACTCGTAAAAATAATGAAAATATACCCCCAGGTATTGGTAAACGTTCCGGTTAAAGAAAAAATAGACATCCAAAAAATTCCAGAAATTATCGTAGCCATTGAAAAAGTGGAAAACCAATTACAGGATCAGGGAAGGGTGCTTGTACGTTATTCCGGTACACAGCTATTGTGCCGGGTCATGGTGGAAGGGCCGGAAAAAGAAGAAACACTAAAGTATTGCCAGGACATTGTGGATGTGATTTCCGAAAAAATAGGAAGCAAATAAAAAAAAGCGTAGCGGTTTTTCAGGCTCGAAAACTTAACATATGCGTAGGGGAGGGGTTTACCCCCTCCCGTTATGGTTCGCCATTTTGCGGGAGGGGATAAACCCCTCCCCTACATTAAAACCTCTAAAGTTGATAAACTCGTAAAAAGTCGGGTTCCGATGGCAAAGAAAAAAGTTCCACCAAATCTTAAAATTGTCGAGGCGCTTAAATCCTGAGTGATGATTCGTACTTAGCGTACTATGAAGACACGAAGGATGCAGCGCAACAAAGAATTTGGACTTTTTACGACGCCATCAATCTCGACTGCCGCCCATGATGTGAAGCATCATAAGAAATAAGTTAATAAAATCAAGATATAATGTCAGCGCACCAATAATTGCACCTTTACGAACAACACCGGCATCCAGGCCGGTTGGTTGGGTAAGCGCCATGTGCTTGAGTTTCTGAGTATCATAGGCGGTCAGGCCAACAAAAACCAAAACACCGATATAGCTGATAATCATCTGCATTGAAGAACTCTGGATAAACATATTAATAACAGAGGCAATAATAATTCCTATGAGCCCCATGCGCATAAATCCGCCCATAGATGTCAGGTCCCGTTTGGTAACCATCCCGTAGACACTACAGGCAACAAATGTTCCCGCACAAACAAAAAATGTGGAAGCAATGGATGTGCCGGTGTAGGCTTTAAATATAATCGACAGCGTTGCACCATTGAGCGCGGCATAAAGTATGAATAATGCGGTGGCAGTGGATGCCTGAATTTTCTGCACCCGGGCGCTGAGATAAAATACCAGGCCGAGCTCTCCGATAATTAAGCCGAAAAAAAGTATCTGGTTGCCGAATATCAGTTGCATGAGTGAAGGGCTGCTGGCAACATAAAACGCAACTCCACCGGTTAACGCAAGACCAATGGCCATCCAGTTATACACGCTCTGGATAAAACTGTTAACCTGAACCTGAGCACGGGTGTCTGTGCGACGTGTAGAAAGTGTCTCGACCATTAATAACCTCCTGTAAATTTGAGTAATATATTCTAAAACAAAACAAATTAATTTATAATTTTATAAAAATAAAGTAACACACAAATTGCGATATGCAACAAATAAGGGATTTATAAATTAAAAACCGATGAAGATATTATGAAGCCGACACTATTATACCAGCATTTAAAAGAATTGTCCGCGAAACTGGATATCACGGTTGCAGAACAGAACATGAGAGTGACCGGTGTGAATGCCAAAAGCGGATTGTGCATTGTTAAGGACCAGAAAATGTTTATTATGGACAAACATTTAACGATTCGTGAAAAACTTGAAACACTTGCAGGGTGCCTCAGAAACCTGCCTTTGGATGATATTTATGTAATGCCCGCCATTAGAAAGTACCTTGATCGATCCTGATCAATTTTTACCAGAGGGGAGAACATAACATTAAAAATATATACGCACTGTCGCCATATTCGCGACTTTAGTAAAAAGTTTACATAATATTTCTTATCAGACGTTAAGAAATTATCAAAAATACATAGCATATTTTATTAATCAAACAAAATAGGATTGAACCCCATAGGTATCTATGCTAGTTTGAAAATAAAAATTTAAACAACTTTTAATTATATATTAATTCAGGACTCTTAAATTGTTAAAAACGCCTCTTGAGCGAAAGATTTATTCGATTTCTCAATTAACCGATAAGATTAAATTGATACTTGAAGAAAGCTTTCCATTTATCTGGATTTCTGGAGAAATATCAAATTTTAAATGTCCAGTATCTGGTCATTATTATTTTACGCTTAAAGATAGCAATGCACAGATAAGTGCCATTATGTTTCGTGGACAAAACCGTAATTTAAAATTTCTCCCTGAAAATGGAATGAAAATTACGGGGTTCGGCAGGATCAGTGTATATCAGCCACGTGGCGCTTATCAGATCATTCTTGAGTATTTAGAACCTGCCGGTGCCGGTGCACTTCAGGCGGCTTTTGAACAATTAAAGGCCGGCCTGGCTGAAGAAGGCCTTTTTGATAAAATACATAAAAAGTCCCTTCCTTTTCTTCCTGCGAATGTTTATCTGATTACATCACCCACAGGTTCTGTTGTCCATGATATGATACGGGTACTGCATCGCAGATATCCGAATACAGCTATCACCATTCTTCCAGTAAAAGTTCAGGGTGATAATGCTGTTGATGAAATTGTTTCCGCTATTTCATTTTTAAATACATTAGATGATGCAGATGTGGCAATTATTGCCCGAGGCGGCGGATCTTTAGAAGATTTAAGTGCTTTTAATTCAGAAAGCGTTGCCCGCGCCATTTTTGCCTCCCGCGTACCCGTTGTTTCAGCTATTGGTCATGAAACTGATTTCACCATCGCCGATTTTGTCTCAGACCTTCGTGCGCCTACGCCTTCAGTTGCTGCAGAACTTGTGGCACCGGATAAAAAAGACCTGATGCAACGCCGGGCTGAGCTTTTTAAGCAGCTTTGCTTACGATTTGATCAGTATATTCTGAACCGATTCAATTTATTAGATAATTTAGCAAAACAGCTTGTTCATCCCAGAAAAAAAATTGATGACTTAACTATCAGATTAGATGATGTATTTATACGAATGAATCGCGCTTTCAAGCATTCTGTTAACCAGCAACAGCAGCGGCTCCAATGGTGGTCCAATCGGCTGAAGAAGAATTCTCCGCAAAACAGGATTGACGCTCTTCGTGATACTGTGACGAAAAATCATGAAACACTTGTTTTTTTAACAACGTCTCTTATAAATACAAAAAAATTAACTTTAAAGGAACTTTCCGGTCGTTTGAATGCGCTAAACCCGATCGCCGTGCTTGACCGCGGGTACAGCATCGCCCGGACAGTACCGGATAAAACCATTATATCCGATGCGAATACCGTATCCGTTGACCAGTTGATTGAAATATTGCTGGCAAAAGGATCCATCAGGTGTCGGGTTGAAAAGGATTAATTCAATGGCAAAAAAGAAAACATTTGAAGATTCAATGACGCAACTTGAAAAAATCGTTGAAGATATTGAAGACGGCGATTTGCCTCTTGAAACAGCGCTTAAAAAATTTGAAGAAGGCGTTCGGCTGTCAAAATATTGCTCTGACAAGCTTGATGAAACTGAAAAAAAAGTATCACTGCTTTTAAAGGACGAAAATGGCAACATTCGTGAAAAGCCGTTTACCGTCAATAATACGGATGAAGAATGATGAAATTTCAGAATACACATTCAGATTCCGGGTTTGATCTGACTGATTATTTAAATAGTCAGCGCCAAATAACCAGTCAGGCACTAAAAAAAATCATTAAAACTCATTTTTCTGACTCCAGGCTATCCTCTGCCATGCAGTATTCTTTGATGGCTTCAGGCAAAAGGCTTCGACCGGTGTTATGCATGGCAGCCGCTGAAACTGCCGGAAAAAACAATGATGATGTGATAAATGCGGCCTGTGCCATTGAAATGATTCATACATATTCGCTGATACATGACGATCTGCCGGCAATGGATGATGACCGCTTACGCCGGGGCAAACCAACCTGTCATATTCAATATGATGAACCGACGGCTATTTTAACCGGAGATGCCCTGCTGACGCTTGCTTTTGATGTTTTATCAGACCCCCCTTCCCTGCCGGAAAATATCGCCATCCAGCTTCAAGTCATCAAAACAATTGCCAGTGCCGCCGGACACAGGGGCATGATTGAAGGTCAGATGCGGGATATTGAAGCTGAAACCATTACGGCACCGTTAGATAAGCTAAAACAAATTCATCGACTCAAAACCGGGGCTCTGATTGAAGCATCCGTTACCACCGGAGCGTTATTAACCGGCGGTTCGCAGGAAACGGTTAATCAGCTAAAGATTTATGCCGAGAATATTGGATTAGCGTTTCAAGTGGTTGATGACATATTAAATGTTGAAGGAGATGCTGCCAAGATGGGCAAAGCAACCGGTACAGATGCTTCAAGAAACAAATCAACATATCCCGGACTGCTGGGTATGGAAGAATCCAGACAATTCACCACTGAATTGGTTAACAATGCCTTGCATGCATTAGATATTTTTGGTAACAAATCAGTTCCGCTTTCTGCTCTTGCAGAATATATTATTCGGCGGGAACGATAGTTAGTTTATTTAAGGAGAACACCTGAATTGAGTATGCTGGACCAAATTAATTCCCCTCAGGATTTAAAAAAAATACCTCGCGAGGAACTGCCGAAACTTGCTCTTGAAATTCGTCAGCTGATTGTTGATGTGGTTTCCAAAACCGGTGGCCACCTTGCGTCCAACTTAGGCGTGGTCGAACTTACGATTGCACTGCATTATGTATTTGATGTACCAAATGATAAAATTGTTTGGGATGTGGGGCATCAGGCGTATACACATAAGCTTTTAACCGGACGCAGAGACCGTTTTCATACTCTGCGGCAGCATGGCGGCATTTCAGGCTTTCCTAAAATGAGTGAAAGTCCGTGTGATGCATTTACAACCGGTCACAGCAGCACTTCCATCTCTGCTGCTCTGGGGATTGCCAGTGCCAAGCGCCTGAACCAGGAAAACGCCAAAGTAATTGCCGTAATCGGCGATGGATCAATGACTGCCGGGCTTGCCTTCGAAGGTCTCAATCAGGCCGGTGATATCCATAAGGATATGATTGTTATATTAAATGACAATGATCTGTCCATCGGACCAAATGTCGGTGCCCTATCCTCGCTGTTAAGCCGGACCTTTTCCGCGAAGCGCATACAGGATCAGAAAAAAAAAATGGGTGAGTTTCTTCGCAACCTGCCTAAAATCGGCCAGGATGCATATCATTATGCCAAGCGTGCGGAGGAATCATTTAAGGCATTTGTAACCCCGGGGATGCTTTTTGAAGCATTTAATTTTGATTATTTCGGCCCCATCAAAGGCCACCGTTTAGACCAGTTAATTGATATTTTAAACAATATTAAAAATATTGACGATCCGGTGTTACTTCATGTGACCACTCAGAAAGGTAGAGGATATGCACCGGCGGAAAAAAATCCGGTTTATTTCCATGGGGTCGGTTGCTTTCAAGTTAAAACAGGAAATAAGCTTTCTTGCAGTACAGCACCCTCTTATACAGAAATCTTCGGTAAAACCATGGTTGAACTGGCCGAAACCGACGATAAAATTATCGCAGTAACAGCTGCAATGCCTGAAGGCACCGGCCTTGTAAAGTTTTCACAAAAATTCCCGGACCGTTTTTTTGATGTCGGCATTGCCGAACAGCATGGTGTTACTTTTGCTGCCGGCATGGCAACCGAAGGAATGAAACCGGTTGTTGCCATATATTCCACTTTTCTGCAGCGTTCGTATGACCAGATTCTTCATGATGTCTGCCTGGAATCTTTGCCTGTTACCTTTGCCATTGACCGGGGCGGCATTGTCGGCGAAGACGGCCCCACACATCACGGTTTATTTGATTTATCATTTCTGAGGACCCTGCCTAATATGATTGTTATGGCCCCGAAAGATGAAAATGAACTACGCAGAATGCTGTTAACCGCTATCAACCATCCCGGTCCTGCAGCTTTTCGTTATCCCCGCGGGACCGGCGCAAATGTTGCTATTGATGAACATATTAAACCGCTACCCATCGGTAAAGGTGAAGTGTTGACCGAAGGAAAAGATCTGCTGATCTTAGCCATCGGAACAAGTGTTACAGACGCATTGGAAGCGCATCAAATCCTTTTGGAAAAGCATATTCATGCAACGGTTGTGAACTGCCGTTTTGTAAAACCACTGGATGCTGATTTGATCTGTCATCTGGCAAAAGAAATCCCTCATATAATTACCATTGAAGAAAACCTTCGTCAGGGTGGTTTTGGCAGCGCAGTCCTTGAACTCCTTCATGATGAAAACATTAATAATCTGCAAGTAAAACGATTAGGGATTCACGACACGTTTGTCGAACACGGTCCGAGTAAGCTATTACGTAAAAAATACGGAATTGATGCCCAGGCGATTGTCAGTGCGGCAACATTAATGATACCCTAAATTGACTTAGGGCTAAATAATAAATCTTAATCATTAGTTACGAATAGAGAATGGCTGCAAATAAAAAAAAACGTCTGGATGTTCTGGTTTTTGATAAAGGCCTGGCAAGCAGCCGTCAACGGGCCAGTGCGTTGATCATGTCAGGCAATATTCTGGTCAACAATCAGCTGGTTGATAAGCCGGGATCCATGGTGCTGGCAGGTGCGGAAATTGTTAACAAAGGGCCGAATCTTCCTTTTGTAAGCCGCGGCGGGTTTAAAATTGAAAAAGCCATTCAATCGCTTGATCTGGACGTATCCGACATGCTGTGTCTCGATGTGGGGGCTTCCACCGGCGGATTTACGGACTGCCTGCTTCAGCACGGAGCAAGCCGTGTTTATGCTATTGATGTCGGGTATGGTCAACTGGACTGGAAACTGAGACAGGATCCACGGGTGGTCGTAATTGAACGCACGAACATTCGTTATGCCACAGAAGAAATATTGCCGGAACCGTTTGATTTAATCAGTATTGATGTTTCCTTTATTTCACTGAAAATTGTGATCCCGGCCATTAAAAAATTCTTAAAAAAAGACGGAAAAATACTGGCTTTAATCAAGCCGCAGTTTGAAGTGGGCAAAAATCAGGTGGGCAAAGGCGGCGTTGTAAAAAACCAGCAATTACATCAATCCGTTATTAAGGAATTATCTGAATTTTTCAGTAACACAGGATTTAAGATTGGACCTGTTATTACCTCTCCTATTCTGGGGCCTAAGGGGAATAAGGAATTTATAATATATCTTACAAATCAAATATCGCTTTGGGGTTGATTTTTTAAAAGTTAATATATAGATAAAATTAATTGTCTTTTAGAATAAGATTAATGAATCTTGCAGAGAGGAGATAAGGTACTTAAATGACTGAAAAATCAAGGAATATTGCGTTTATTGGACAAAGTGGGGCCGGAAAGACGTCTCTGGCGGAAGCGATGCTGTTTAATACCGGAGTCACGACCCGGCTTGGCAGTGTTGATGCCGGAAATTCCGTGTTGGATTTCGAGCCGGAGGAATTAAAACGTAAATCCACTATCAGCACGGCTTTTCATCAATTTGACTGGCAAAAAACGGCTGTCAGTGTGATCGATACGCCGGGTGATCAGAATTTCATCTCCGATACAAAGCTTTGCATGCAGGCAGCAGACGGTGTCGTACTGGTAATTGATGCCATTGATGGCGTGAAGTTCCAGTCTGAGCAAGTATTGGAATTTGCTGAAGAATCCAATCTCCCTGTTGCGATCTTTATTAATAAAGTGGACCGTGAAAGAGCTGATTTTCAGAAGGCATTTGACGATGCCGTTGAAATTTTTGACCCTAAACCGATTATCCTTCAACTTCCCATTGGCAAGGAAAATGATTTTAACGGGATTGTAGACCTCCTTTCAAAAAAAGCTTACACCTATGAAAACGGTAAGGCCACTGCTTGCGATATCCCGGCAGATATGCAGGAACTCGTTGATTCCGAACATGAATCTCTGGTTGAAAATATTGCCGAAGCAGACGATGAACTGGTTGAAAAGTATCTTGAAGGCGAAGAGCTGTCTGCCGATGATCTGAAAAATGCATTACTTAAAGGAACGGCCAGCCGTACCTTTGTTCCGGTTTTATGCGGATCCGCAACTAATAATATCGGCATAGATCTGATGTGTAATTTTATTGTGGACGCTATGCCCTCCCCTTTAAATGTTGGTTCTAAAATTGCTTATGAAGACGGTACGGATAATGAAGTCGAAATAACACCCAATCCGGATGATCCCTTTTTGGGCATTGTTTTTAAAACCATTGCAGATCCATTTGCCGGCCGTCTGACCTTAATTAAAGTACTGACCGGTAAACTTGGCAGTGACGGCAATTTTTACAACCCTAACAAGGATGCTAAAGAACGTTTCAGCCAGCTGCTGAAAATAGTCGGAAAAGAACAAAAAAACCTGACTGGTGCCGGCCCCGGAGATATTGTCGCGGTGGCAAAATTAAAAGACACCACAACCGGCGATACATTATGTGATCCAGGTAAAAAATTAAAGGCCAAAGCAACAGCTCCGATTGATGGCATTATCACCTATGCGATAGTAGCCAAAACCCAGGCTGATGAAGAAAAATTATTCTCTTCGCTGGCTAAGCTCATGGAAGAAGATCTTGCATTAAAGCTTGTAAGAAGCGAAGAAACACGTGAAACCCTGATCACGGGTATGGGACAGGTCCATATTGAAACAACCATTGAGAAAATGAAACGCAAATATGGGGTTGAGGTTTCTCTGGACATACCCAAAGTTCCTTACAAAGCCACATTCAAGAAAAAAGTTCGTGTTCAGGGCCGGCATAAAAAACAGACTGGCGGTCATGGCCAATTTGGCGACTGCTGGGTTGAATTCGAACCACAACCGCGAGGTAAAGGCTTTGAGTTTATTGATAAGATTGTCGGCGGAGCCATTCCAAAAACATATATTCCGGCAGTTGAAAAAGGTATCATCGAAGCTACCCAGCGTGGTGTTATGGGCGGATTCCCGTGTGTTGATTATAAGGCCACCCTTGATTTCGGTTCTTTTCATGCGGTTGACTCTTCAGAAATGGCATTTAAAGTAGCCGGGTCTCTGGCATTTAGAAAAGGTGCGGAAGAATCGGGAATGAAAATTCTTGAACCCATTATGGAACTTGAAGTGATCACGCCGGAAGATTTTATGGGCGACATTATGGGCGATTTAAACAGCCGGCGCGGCAGGGTGCTCGGTATGGACAGCAAAGGTAAAAATCAGATTGTTAAAGCGCTTGTTCCCATGGCTGAAATACTGACCTATGCTCCGGATCTCCGGTCCATGACCGGCGGGCGTGGAAATTTTACCATGAAGTTTGTGCAGTATGATGAAGTGCCGGTCCAACTGGCACAAAAAATTATTGATGC